>NZ_JAUBTU010000076.1:0-36591 GCF_036705085.1 Microcoleus sp. B6-A1 | reverse complement strand
AAAATAGTTGAGAATAAAGTGATTAAAAACTTCTTTTGGGGTTGACTAATCCCTGGCATTTGTTGTAAGATGGATTCAATAATCTTCATAAGGCAATCTGTTAAGCTTGTGTGTTTTTATAGCTTAACCTAAAAGAGCGCCTTTTTTTCTGTTCATTTTGGGTTCAGATTGCACTCACTTTTTTCGCTTCTGTGATTTATTGCGTAAGCGTTGCTTGCCGAAGCCATCGCATCCCTCTTTAAAAACTGTCCGGAGTATTGTTACACTACAATATATAATTTATCAATAAAGTTTCGTATGTTCATCAATTTACTAGGTGTAAGTCTACAAAAGGCAGAGTTATCCAACCAGTCCAGACTTTTTCTAATACCTGTTCTTTAAGGTTGGTTACGCTTAGTGCGGAAACGTGGTAGATCACTCCAAGATGATATGTACCGGGCTTGAGGTCATAAAAATAATAGAAGCCTCCAGCTTGGTTGGGAATTGCGAGTATAAGCCGATTCCCATGCCAGGAAAGCGTTCCATCTAAAACAAATAAGGCACTATCTCTTGGTGGAGCTAAGTAATAGTTTGGCCCTTTACCTACCCAGGATCTCATGAGGTCGCTCCTCCATTTTATTTCTTTACCGTCGTCACCTATTAGTGTTAAGTCAAGGGAATCTAATTGCTGAAAGCGAAAAGCGGTTGATGTATTGTTAGTAGCCCGGATACCTAGCTTCACAGTAGTCTGATTACCAGGCAGATTAGGAGGGATAGTTAATACTGGCTCCGGCATCTCTGTTTTGAACTGAATGCCATCCACTTCAATTGCACTACTATCACTTGATACGGGCATAACTAGGCGAAGATTCACAAAAGAGCTTGGCAACAGCCCCGATCCCGTTTCTGGTACAGTTCTTACTTCTTTAGTATCTGACTGGGAAACAGGTGTAGTATTGCGATCGGTGTTAAAGACGAATCGAAGCTGATAGGTTTGTTCGGGGAGTACCTCGAAATACCAGAAATTGTTATGGTCTATCGAACTTAGAGAATTGTCAGGAATAGTAGGAACTTTAAGTACAAGCAAGTTATTATCCCAATAAAGCAATGCGGTTAGAAAAATAATTCTTGGAAGTTCTGGTTTGATTTCCCACCAATCAAAATTTCTCGTCTCGTTGTGTTCGATCGCAGGGGCTAAGTTGGGTCTTAAACCAGCTAACCCGCTCGTTGCTTCTCGATCGAAAGGTCTGTTTGGGTGAGTGCTAGCTGCAAGACAATCAATATCTCGAAGTCTTTGTCTTGTTTGACGATCGGATGCCCAAACCTCTGGAATAAAGGTTTGGGATGGGTTGAGGCGAAAGGAAGTTGAAGTGTTGTTGATAATACGCAGCGTCACTTGGATAGAAGTATGGGTTCCAAGCAGATTTTTGGGGATGGGAAAGACTGGGGTAGGATAAAACCTTGGACTTGGATTCGTGACTTCTATGAATATGCCATTTGCTTCAACGGCATTGCTGTCAAAAGATTCTCTGCTGCCATCACATTCACTAGATGTCATGTTTGTTATCCTCCTATTATGCTAATAGCTGCGATCGCTCTCTAGCTTTTTGTAGTCGCAGCGATCGACCATTTTGTCCTACCATTTCTGGAATCAATGTAATGAATGTTGTTAGTGTTGGTAGACAACACTTGTGAGGTAACTTCTGTTCAGGATGAGACTATGCAGAATTTGACAAATGGTGTAATAACCCTACCAGTCCATAATCTTTCTAATAATGTTGGCTTTGTCCCTTCTTGGCCTCGATCGTTTATTCTATCAACCTCGTTTTCATTTTTATAGATAAATCGAACATGATATGCTCCCGGATTGAGAATGTCAAAATTCCAATAGCCACCCGTGCCTTTGGCAATGCTAATTTTTAACTCGTTCACACGCTTAGACCAGATGAGCCTTGCATTTGGAAAGAAGGTAATGCTTTCTTCAGGCATAGCTAACGGAAAATATGACTCTTTAGGTTTTAGGCGTCTAATGCGAAGGAAAATGCTGGGTAGTAATTGACTGTCCGCACCCATAAGTTCTGGAGTTAATCTGCCATAGGAACTGAAACGAAACGGCATAGGTGTGTTGTTGGTAATGCGAATACCCAACTGCACAGGGATATCCATATTGCCATCGGGGCTGAGTGGTTCCACTGGAATACTGAACGTGCGCTCTGGCATTAAAGTTTCAAATTGGACACCATCCACTTCGATTACACTCTTCTCAAAAGATTCTCCTGATGTCATATTTGCTACCCTCTCTCTTCCAAAAAAGCTAGTTGAATAGGAAAAGCTGTTTCTACTATTGCGCCAACTAAATCATCAATGCCAGTAATTGTAAAGTAGTCAACTGGGTTCCGTTTGACTGTATATATTAGGACAAATCTATTAATCTTGTAACCGTAAAACTACCGAATTTTTTTAGACCAATTTTCCCTACTACTATAGCAATCCTAAGTGATTTTCTAGATCCGTAAAATCTGAAAGTCTTGCTATACAACAAGTCTAGGAAGACAAGAGGGCGTTGTGTTGTGAGACTCAGATCGGATTGCTATAGCAGTAGAACGGCTCTCCCGGATGCTTGGTGCAAAAAGTAGCGATAGATACAATCTACCGCAGTTTTTTACCATCTTGCCCTAGAATCTGTAACGTTGTATTTAACTATTAGAAGCGCAACGAGGATGCCGTTTTATTCGTAATCTGAAGAGCGAGTTTTACAGGAGTTGCAGCATTGGGCTTATTTGAGGGGATTGTCAAGACAGGCTCTGGCATGAAAATTTCAAGATGTTAGAACCCCGACTTCTCTAAGAAGTCGGGGTTCTGAGTATTTTGTTTTTTGAACTCCGTCTGCTGGTTACTTGCTCAGCCGCTTGTAAACCGTAGCCAAAGCATGGCTATCCCCCACATTTCCCGGAAACAAAACAACTGGCAAATTGGGAAACAGAGGATGATCTGCATCGGTTTTCACCACCGAACAACCGGCAATAATTTGACCGATTTGCCTGACACTTTTCAGAGACAAACCTGTACTCAAAACATCATTAGAAGTAATACCGCCCTTGCTAATCAAAAACCCGATATCCGCAGGCAGTCCCCGCACGATATCCATCAATAAAGCAGAAACCGCCTCTCCAAATTTTAACCTAATTTCTGCATTGTCAAATTCGAGTTCCTTGCGGCTGGTATAAATTACAGGCGTTTTGCCATCGGCATGAGAAGTGCGGACTTTTTCGAGAATTTCATCGAGCATTTGGGTGCGATACTCGGGTGAATCTTCTAACAAGTGAGATACATCTATTTCAATGCTAACTATATTGGGTTCTTTTAACAAGCGTTCCAATTGTTCAGTAGTTTTCTTAACGTGGGAACCAACTATTACTGCACCCGGTTTGCCGTCCCTCACGTATTTTGCCATTTCGTCGGCTGCTACTGGCTGCGGGCCGAGGTCAGCTAAGGATGTTAAAATACTCGCCCCGCTGCGGAATAAAAACTTTTTGCCATGACTGGCGGCAGCGAGAATGTGTTTGGCAAATGTGTCTAAATCGGCTTGGCTTTCGCCGTCAACAACTGCACATTGGTTGTCTTTCATCTCCATCAGTCGATCTAAACTTCCGTAGCGGATGTCTGCGAGTAAAATGCGATCGACTGCATCAGCGGGGATGCGACCTTTGGTTTTTTCTTCTACGTAGTCGGGCAAGTAACTGTGACTGTAGCCGAAGACTGAATCTTTGGCAAATTCGGTTTGGTGAACAGGCGTTGCGACGCTGTTAACCATTAGGTAATGCACGCTGTGGCGGGTAATTCTGCCTCCTTCAAAAAAGGCGGGAATTAGAAAATGGGCATCGAAGGGGCCAAGTTCTTCGGCGATCGCGTCGGTTTCGATGGGATAGTGACCGCGCAGGGTAGAATCGGAACGGCTAACTATTAGGAAGTCTTCGATTTTTTCGCTGGCGATCGCCCTTTTTAGATTTTGGCACACTTCGCGGGTGACGGAGGCTGCTTTTTCGGGAGTTAGCGATCGAGTATTTGTCAGTATGAAGAAAATCGGGCACTTGTCCCGCAGCCCCAAACGCAGGGTGTCTTCGTCCCAACGTGTCAGCAGTAAGCAACTGTGCACGGTTTGAGAACCTGTCGGATCGTCGTCGAGAACTATAATCTTGGGTTTGGCAGAAGACATACTGACCTGGTTGTTAACGTCACCTTTCCAAGATATCCTTACCTGTTACGTAATAGATAAAAATTTACAATAATTATGATATTTTTTGGGAGCATCTCACTTATGCAGCCAAGCTAGAAATTGGAGCCAGGAGTCAGGAGTCAGGAGTCAGGAGGAAAGAAGAAGGAGGAAGAAGGAATGAGGAAGAAGGAAGGAGCCATTATAAGTGTTTTTACAAATATGAGATGCTCCCTATTTTTTTAACAATTCTCCTAATTCATAATTTTAAAAAGGTCTTTGAGTTCGAGTGGAACAGGCATCCTGCCTGTTGCGGTTCAGTAAGCTGCATATTGCTACGGGGTAAGAGGCGCACGCAGCAGTGCACGCTACTAACTTTTGCCATTTTTAAAATTAGCAGCGTTTCGATCTTGCAACTTTTTCATTTCTGCTTGAACTCCCACGGCTACTTGCAAAGCTTCGTTGAGCAATCGCCCCGGCTGGCTCGATTTATCGCTAATTTGCAGGGCATTCAAAGTTCTCAAATTATTGGCAAACAATTCGGAGTTAGTAGCGACAAATTTTTTGTTTTCCCTGAGAATTCTTTCGGTTTTCAAAGCTCGAACTAAATCGTCTCTGATTAGCTGCAAGGCTTGAATGACTTTTGCCCGATCGCCGATTTTGACTTCCGCATTGCCAGCATCTTCTATCCGATCATTAATGGCGATCGCTTTGATTATACCATTATAGCGATCGACATCATCAAAAAGATTGATTAAATGTTGGTTTTGCCGACTGCACCAAATTTTCCAGGCATCCTCCAAGATTAAACCAACTATCGCAGCGAAGTGAAGGACGAACCACCACACATACGCCCTAGGAAATATCGCAACCAGCAGCCAACAACTGATTAGAACCAAAACAATTAAACCGACAGTTTTCAAAGCTTCGCGGGCAAACTTAGTCGCTGTCGGCGGCCGGTATACGCGATCGGGCCCGGCGCCTGTGAGGTGCTTGAGCTCACCGACAGTAATTTCTAATCCCTGAATGTCAGCTCGCATAAATCTTCACAAATATTTCTTAATTATAAAGTTTTGTAGTAGAACAAGGGGCTCGTCTACAATAAACCTAACACTTTTTTCAACCAAAACTGCACTATGTCCGCACGTCCTATATACCTCGACAACCACGCCACAACCCCCGTAGACAAACGGGTACTTGATGCGATGCTGCCGTATTTCACCGAACAGTTCGGCAACGCAGCCAGCATCAGCCACGTCTACGGCTGGGAAGCAGAAGCAGCGGTAAAACAGTCACGACAAATCATAGCAGAAGCGATCAATGCTTCTCCCGAAGAAATTGTTTTTACCAGCGGTGCAACCGAAGCAAATAACTTAGCGATTAAAGGTATCGCCGAAGCTTATTTCAGCAAAGGAAAGCACATTATCACAGTAAAAACCGAACACAATGCAATTCTTGACCCCTGTACCTATTTGCAAAAATTGGGGTTTGACATCACGGTTTTACCCGTGAAAAGCGACGGGCTGATTGATATAGGCGATTTGATCAAAGCGATTCGGGCCGAGACAATTTTAGTTTCAGTGATGACGGCTAACAACGAAATAGGAGTCATCCAGCCGATCGCAGAAATTGCTGCAATTTGTCGCGGAAATGACATTCTTTTTCACACAGATGCGGCACAGGCGATCGGCAAAATTCCCCTCGACGTAGAGGAGATGAATATCGATCTAATGTCCTTGACAGCCCACAAAATTTACGGGCCAAAAGGCATCGGTGCTCTCTACGTGCGTCGCAACAAACCGAGAGTGCAACTAGCGCCGCAAATGCACGGAGGAGGCCACGAACGGGGAATGCGATCGGGAACTCTCTACCCGCCGCAAATAGTTGGGTTTGCCAAAGCAGTAGAATTGGCAATTGCAGAAATGCAGTCGGAAACCGAACGAGTGGTTAATTTGCGGCAGCGTTTGTGGGAAAATTTGAGTGAATTGGGCGATGTTGTTCTTAACGGTCACGCGACTAAGAGATTGCCGGGGAATCTCAATATTAGTGTAGGCGGGGTTGACGGTCAAGCGTTGATGTTGGGTTTGCAACCGGCGGCGGCAGTTTCTTCTGGCTCTGCTTGCACTTCTGCGAAAATAGCTCCATCTCATGTTTTAGCAGCGATCGGGCGATCGGACAAATTAGCTTATGCTTCAATTCGGTTCGGTATTGGCCGGTTCAATACCGAAGCCGAAATAGATGCAGTCGCCGAACACGCGATCGCAACTATTCAATCTCTCCGACAAGCTCAAAAAGTGATGAGTTAGAAAGTATTGGTGTCAACTTAAGCCTAAAACCCACTGTCTCTCTCATTTTTATCAAAGTCTCGATCCCCCTAAATCCCCCTTAATAAGGGGAGTAGGGGTTGACTATGAACATACTCTTGTCCCCCCCTTATTAAGGGGGGCTAGGGGGGATCGGGAAGATGAAAAAAAGTCATTTAGTTACTTAGAACCAAACACCTCGCGCACCCGATAAATCGGTTTTCCCTGCGACTCGTGATAAGTCCGCATCATCACTTCAGCCAGCAAACCAAAACAAAATAACTGTACGCCAGTCAACAGCAAAACCACAGCCAAAATCAGCAAAGGACGGTTCCCAATAATTTGGCCAAAACCCAATTTTAAGACTGTCAAATAAATCCCTAAAACCGTTCCCAACGTCATAGAAGTCAGTCCCAAAAGTCCAAAAACGTGCATCGGTCGAGTCAGGAACTTTTTCATAAAAGAAATAGTTAACAAATCCATCAACACCCGAAAAGTCCGCCAAATTCCGTACTTACTTTGACCGAAACGGCGGGCGTGATGGCGCACAGGCAGTTCTGCAATTCTCGCCCCTTCAATAAACGCCAAAGCAGGCAAAAAGCGGTGCAATTCCCCGTAGAGATTCAAGTCTGCTACCAACTCGGATTTATAAGCTTTCAAAGAACAGCCGTAGTCGTGCAAAGTTACGCCTGTAACGCGACCAATTAACCAGTTAGCAATTTTAGAAGGAATCAACCGGCTAATAGTATTGTCTTGCCTATTTTTGCGCCAGCCGCTAACTAAATCGTAGCCTTCATCTAACTTTGCCAACAATAGCGGAATATCAGCCGGATCATTTTGCAAATCGCCGTCTAGGGTAACAATAGCACGACCGCGAGCGCGATCGAAACCTGCCGACATGGCAGCAGTTTGCCCGTAATTGCGGCGCAAAATTACAGCACAAAGGTCATCGCGAGTGCTGGCTAACTGCTGGAGAAGTTCAGCAGAACCGTCCTTAGAACCGTCATCTACACAAATAATTTGATAGCTGAGTCCAGAGGGTTGGATAGAAGAGGCGATCGCCTCAATCAAATGAGGCAAACTTTCCACCTCATTATACACCGGCACCACCACCGAAACATCGAGAACAACCTCAGCCTCAGCTTGCTGTCTCGCCAATTTTTCCAAAAATAATGCAGCGTCCATTTTTTTATTCGATAATATCAGTAATCATTAGTCATTAGTCATTAGTTAACAGTCAACAGTCATTAGTCATTAGTCATTAGTTAACAGTCAACAGTCAACAGTCATTAGTCATTAGTTAACAGTCAACAGTCAACAGTCAACAGTCAACAACTAATTAGGTTGATAACTTGCCACAACTTTACCATATCCCCGCAATTGCTGGTAATAAGCTTGACTGACTCGATCGCCATCCTCCGACAAAACATCGATACCGATACCGTTGCGACCTTGTGCTTGTCCCGAACTGTGAATGTAGCGATTATCTCCGAGATATAATCCTACATGAGTGGCTTTTTCGGGCGTACCAAAAAATACTAAATCCCCCGGTTCTAAAGCACTGATACTAATAGGTTTAGTAAAAGCTTCCTGCTGATAAGCATCCCTCGGCAACCAGATGCCCGCAGCCACAAAAGCAGCTTGCATCAAGCCCGAACAATCATAATTGGGCCCGACTGTACCGCCCCAAAGATAATAATTGGATTGGTTCATAGCCTCGCGAGCGAAAGTAATTACAATTGGTAATTTTTCCTTGATTTGGGCCTCAGAAAGCACCAGAGGATGATACACTGTTTTTGCCACATCGAGCAACTCAACATCTCGAATATCCAGCCATCCCGGATAATCATCTTCGCACAGTCGCACCATCACAGCCGTTGTATCCCCCTCAACAACCGAGTCTATGGCATTTCTCCCCCCCTTGATAAGGGGGGGCTGGGGGGGGTCAACAACTCGCAAATGCCGCCCTAGGGCTGCTTGAGTTGCCAATCGATCGCACTTTGGGGAATCGTAAATATTTATGTGCGATCGGGCCCGGTACTCCACAACATCAGATAATTGATAATTGGCCATTGCTAATTGCTCATTGTTTGCTGTTAATTGTTCGCATTTATTGTTCGCATTTAACGATAGATTGCCATTAGCTGCTAGCCGTTAACCGTTAACCGTCAGCCATTAACCATGACATTTTTTCACAAAGACGAACAATTAGAAACCCTCGGCAGTAGCATTATAGACTCCGCATTGTCAGAATTTACAGGATTAAGTGGCGATAGTATAGCCATTACCTGGATAGTCTACGATCCGCCGGTGCGAGTCAATACAGGCGGTGCCCTGAGTCCAGAAGAATTTTGGAAATATCAACCGCGAGGTTTTAGCGCTAGAGCTTCCGAACGAATTTATCCAGCCAGCATCGTCAAATTATTCTACCTCGTTGCCATCTGGGAATGGGCGCAAAAAGGCATGATTCAAACATCGCCAGAATTAGAACGCGCCGTCCGAGATATGATAGTTGATTCCAGCAACGACGCAACCAGTTTAGTAGTAGACGCGCTCACCGGCACCACCAGCGGCCCAGAATTATCACCAGGCCCCTTTGAAACTTGGAAACAGCAGCGAAACATCGTCAACCGTTACTTTCAATCATTGGATTGGCCGGAATTAGAAAATATTAACGTCAATCAGAAAACCTGGTGTGACGGCCCCTACGGTCGCGAGCGAGCAGTTCTGGGAGAATTAATGGAAAATAGAAATATGCTGACCACAAATGCAGCGGCGCGTTTGCTGCACACTATAATCGGCGGCGTAGCTGTTTCTGCCAAAGCATCGCAAGAAATGATGGGTTTAATGAAACGCAGTTTAGACCCAGCAGAATTAGAAGCAGATCCCGAAAATCAAGTTACAGGTTTTTTAGGTGGCGGATTGCCAGAATCAGCAAAATTGTGGTCAAAAGCGGGACTGACAAGTCAAGTGCGTCACGATGCTGCTTATATTGAAGTACCGGGTTTGCGGCCGTATTTGTTGGTTGTATTTACCGAGGGGAAAGAGAATAGCAAGAATGAAGAAATTTTACCTTTTATCTCGCGGCAATTTGTCGAAGCGATGAAGACATTGAATTAGATTTAGTAGTTGATTATTGCGGCTAGACTAGACTTGAACTGCAAAAATAATTGGGACGGGCTAGAAGCCCATCCCACAATAAAATTTTGTGGGATGGGCTTCTAGCCCGTCCAAAAATTTGATTAAAAGGAATTTTTTCCTAGAAGCTCTAAAACGGAGAGGGAGGGATTTGAACCCTCGAAGGATGTTAACACCCTTAACAGATTAGCAATCTGCCGCTTTCGACCACTCAGCCACCTCTCCAAGATGACAGTAACTAACTATAGCACACACATCCTCTTCTTGCCAACCCCTAATTGAAAAATTCCTCAATCCCTTACTCTGTATACTTTTCGCCGAAGGCAAAAGGCAGATGTTACCCAAAATCCGCCTCTGACCGAACTCCCGACTCGAAAGCTACTCTCCAAAGCCCCTAGCCTTCAAGTGCTTTTGCCAACTAAAATTGGAACTCAAAAAGAACCTCTTAGTATACAAATACCCCAAGCGGTACAGGTGAGCCTTGCGATCGGCATCGAGATTAAAGTCCGTCGTCGTCACCCCAGCATCAGTCACATCAATATTAATCACCCTGCCCTTATCCATTTCTCGCTGGTGATAGCGGTCTCTTGCTTTCATCATCGTTCTGAACATCGCCGCCAGCATCGACAGCGGAGTATCAATCTTAACTTCACTCTCAATTCCAGTATCAACTAATCGAAACCCAAAGGTAAACCAGCGGGGCATAGCAGGAGTCGCACCGAGGGATTGTTTGTCATAAATCCACAGGGGGAAATTGCTCAAAATTCCGCCATCTACAATTAAGTCATCGCCGAGTTTTCCGGGCTCAAAAAATAGCGGAATACTCATGGACAACCGAACGGCTTCAGCCACGCTAAAATGTTCAGCACTTTGGAGTCGCAACTGCTCGTACAAAGGATCGGAATCCGTCGATTCGCGTCGGTGTAAGTCGTCGGGCAGCACCAACATTTCACCGCGAGTAAGGTTGGATACTACTACTTTTAATTCCCGCTCTTTTACGATTTGTTTGACATCGGCAAAAGTGTGCAAGTTACCTCGACCGAGCATTGCTTCCAGCCACTGCCGGAACGGTTGCGCCGAATATTCTCCCATCTGACGGCTAACAGTTAGGAAAAGCAGCGTCCAAGCAGGAGATTGCAAGTCGTCTGCGGGGTCGCCGTTTAAAATTAGAGGACTGTTTTTTTTAGTTAAAAATATGCTGTAATCAAGCTGTCCTAAAATTTCCTCTAAATCATCTATTGACAA
Organism: Microcoleus sp. B6-A1; assembly: GCF_036705085.1. Taxonomy (NCBI): domain Bacteria; kingdom Bacillati; phylum Cyanobacteriota; class Cyanophyceae; order Oscillatoriales; family Microcoleaceae; genus Microcoleus; species Microcoleus sp. B6-A1. The sequence goes on along the minus strand of NZ_JAUBTU010000076.1, from coordinate 25,713 downwards.
GTCGGTTGCCAATACTGCTGCTGTAATTGCACCTGCCGAAGTGCCGGCCAATTTTCGCCACCGGATGCCCAAATCGCTACAGCACCTGAGTGCTCCTAAAAACGCAACTCCGCGCACGCCGCCGCCTTCAAAAACCCCGTCGGCATAGATTTGACCGTTTTCGTCGGGAGGCGGAAATTTGCTGAGAATTGTTTGTTTTTCGGTGGCGGTGATTCTGACACCGGGTTCTTGCAAAATTTGCTGTGGATACCACTGACTCATGGGAAATACCTCGGATAAATTTTGGGTTTTAGATTTTAAATTGATATCTATTGTTCTTGATTTTTGTCGGCATCCATTGCCTCTTTGACGTATTGTTGAACTTGCGATCGCACTTGTTCGTAGGCCACCGACGCGCACCAAGGTCGGAGAGATAAAATAGTTGTATCGGGAGTAATCTCGGCCACCAAACAAGTCGGGGGCGGATTCTCCAACACCAGCGGGTGAGAGTGGGCAATTTCTAATAACTCAGCTACAGTTGGACGAATTGGCCGATCGCCAATATCGATCTTCAAGTCTACTCGCCTCGTTCCCATTGCCGTTGTATTTTTCAGTGTACCGTTAAACAACTGATTGTTCGGGACAATAATTTTTATGCGATCGTCTGTCACCACTGTTGTTGAAAAAATCCCGATGCTGTCCACCACTCCCTTAACATCCCCAGCTTCAATCCCATCCCCGACTTCAAAGGGCCGCAAACTAATCAACATTACCCCAGCAGCGAAGTGGGACAAAGTATTTTGCCACGCCAAACCAATGGCCAAACCCGCAGCACCCACCACCGCAACCACGCTGGTAGTTTGAATTCCCAACTGACTCAAAGCCGCGACTACTCCCACTACCAAAATCGTAATTTCAGCAGCTTGAACTAAGAATTTCCGCAGCGTGGCTTCGGTGCGACTCAGTGCTCGGCGAGTCACGCGGCCCGCAAAGCCGATCGCAAATCGCGTAATTAACAAAATGCCGATCGCCCACAGCAGTTGAGGTACAATTTTAAACCCCAATTCTACGAATTTTTTCGAGAATTCTTGGGCTACTTCCAAGGCTTGTGTTCTTTCTGCATTTAGCTGAGAATAGAAGGTTTGGGCTATTGGTAAAAACGTCTGAATAACTGTCATGTTAATTTGGAATTTGGAATTTGGAATTGGGCATTGGGCATTGGGCATTGGGCATTGGTAAACGCGGTCTCAGTCTTATCGCTTATTCCGAGAGTCCGACAGGGGTTAAAAACCCCTATCTCATAGCTAAAGTCCTCTAAAATAGGACTAAAATCGATAATTTTATCCTTCAAACTCTTGAGTCGGTTTAAACCGACTTTGGCTATGAGGGGGAGCATCTCATATTTGTAAAAACACTTCTTCTGGCTCCTTCCTTCTTCCTTCCTCCTCTTTTCTCCTGGCTCCTGACTCCTGACTCCTAACTCCAATTTCTAGCTTGGCTGCAAAAGTGAGATGCTCCCGCTATGAGGCAGGGGTTTAAACCCCTGCCGGACTATTCTTAATAGTGTACTGCTACGCGGGGCAATCGGTGTTTAAAACCGCAGAGAATTTCCCACGAAATAGTTCCTAAAGTCGTGGCCCAATCGTCAGCACTAATTTGATTTTCCCCATCTTTGCCCAACAGAGTCACCACTTCACCGACTTCTAAATCGGGAATATCAGTTACATCCAGCATTAATTGATCCATCGTCACGGCTCCCACTTGCCCCACGAACTGACCCCGGACTAAAACCTGCATTTTATTAGAAAGATTGCGCGGAATACCATCTGCATAGCCGATACCAATTACGGCAATCTGTGTCGGGCGCTGAGCTATAAATTGATAGCCGTAACTGACGCCGGTTCCTGCTTCAATTGTTTTCACCTGCGTTACCCTAGCTTTTACCTGCATTGCGGGCTTCAAATTGGTTCTCGACTGCAAGTGAGGTGCGGGATATAGACCGTAGGTAGCTAAACCGACTCGCACTAAATCATAATGCAAATCCGAATCAACAAGGGCGGCAGCAGAGTTTGCCAAGTGGAGGCGAGGGGGGTTAATTCCTGCTATTTTAATTTGCTCGATCGCCTGTTGAAACCGCTGGTGCTGCTCTCTCATAACTGTGGGGTCGGGACTGTCTGCAGTCGCCAAGTGAGAGTAAATACTGGCTAATTTTAAATTGGGCAACCGCTTGACTAATTGCACAAATTCTGTTGCTTCCTGCCAGGGCGTACCCAAGCGAGACATTCCCGTATCTAACTTAGCGTGAACTGGCAAAGATTGGTTAAGACCAGCGAGAACTTCCGAAAAAATTAGGGCTTGTTTGGCAGTACAAATAGTCGGCTGCAAGTGCCATTGGGCGATCGCCTTTACCTGTTGGGCTGTATGGGTTGCGCCCAACAGCAAAATCGGCGCTTCTATCCCAGCTTCTCGCAATTCTATTCCTTCGGGAATTGTCGCCACTCCCAGCCAACTAGCACCTGCTTGCAATGCTGTTTGACTGACTGCAACAGCACCATGCCCGTAAGCATCCGCTTTCACAACTGCCATCAGTTCTGTGTGGGGAGATAAGAGATTTTTAAGCTGTTTTACATTGTGAGTTAAAGCTGCTAAATCGATTTCTACCCAAGCCCGCTGGCATAGTCCCCCGTAACCTTCCCCCAGCAACGTCTGGCGGGATTGTTTTGTCGGTGATTCTGCGGCTGTTTGTTCCCCACTCAACATTGTCGATCGCTCCTACTTGCTTACACCATTAAAAACTGCTCTAAAAAATGCTAGGATATTTTACCCTAAGTTTGATTATAATAAGATTTTTCCTTTAATCAATGTTATACAACTTTAAAAAAAGAATGCAACTGTAGGCAAGCTGCAAACCCATATTGCATAAGTCATTCCCCATCTAAAATCTCAAATCTCAAATCTAAAATGGTATTAACTGGTGTATCATAGCACCAAAAATACCCGGTAAAAACTATGGACGGACTGGCCTACCTACATTTAGCTGAAACTTGGGAAACGGCTGCGAGTCAAACTCGATCGACAAACTCAAAAATGCACCGGAATTTAGCCTCTGCTCCTTTACTTTTCTTTACGATCGCTCTCACAATTTTCAATTTAGTTAATCCCGCACTCGCCATCAAAAAAGGTGATTCAGGCCCGGAAGTTGCCAATCTCCAGCAAACTCTGCAAGCAGCAGGATATTTTCGCGGTAAGGCTACAGGATTTTACGGTTCTGTCACCCAGGCTGCTGTGAAAAAGTTTCAAGCAGAGAACAACCTGAAAGTTGACGGAATTGTCGGCCCTAAAACCTTGTCAGCGCTGAAAGGTAAGCCGGAAGATGCGAGTAGTGAATCTGCGGAAAAAATAGCGCCAAATGTCGATCGACCTTCGCCATCTCCTACCGCCACAGAAAACACAAACGAAGTCGAAGATCCAACTAAAAATCAGCCCAAACAACCTCTATTTCAAGAACCCTCTTTGCCACCATTTAAAACCGAAAAATCCGACGATAAAAAAAGTGAATCACCAACCACAAGGCTAGTAAATCCTCCCGACAACACTCAAGGAAAAATGACCTTGAAAAAAACAATTTACGGCAACATTTCGCCCAAATCAATAGTTTATTCGGGTTCGGGTTTATTTTTTGCTCAAAACATGATGTACAGCCACACAATCACAGTTTACGACAGGAACTTTAAATTAGTCAAGACTATTCCCGATACAGTAAACTTGTCGAAGTTCGGCTTTTCTAAATTCAAAGGCAATTATAAAGGCTCTCCCGTAGAAGCGGCTTTTTCAACTGACGGCAAATATGCCTACGTATCCAACTATCAAATGTACGGTTCGGGGTTTAGCAATCCGGGGAGCGACAGGTGCTCTCCAGCGGCAAAACACGACCAAAGTTTTCTGTACCGCATCAATACCCAAACTTTGAAAATAGAAAAGGTAATTCCTGTCGGTGCAGTTCCAAAATTCAATGCTGTTTCGCCTGACAATCGCTTCGCCCTCGCTAGCAATTGGTGCAGTTGGGATTTGAGCATAGTTGATATCAATAAAAATATCGAAATCGAGCGGGTGAAACTGGGTGCATATCCTCGCGGTATTGTTGTTACTCCCGACTCAAAAAATGCCTATGTTGCCATCATGGGTTCTTCCGATATTGCGAAAGTGAATCTCATCGACTTTTCGGTAGAATGGCTGAGGAATATTGGGAATGCGCCGCGTCATTTGACGATCGATCCCAACGGAAAGTATCTTTATGCCACTTTAAATGGTGAAGGAAATGTGGCAAAAATTGACCTAAAAACAGGTAAAGTGGTGGACAAAGTTTCGACAGGAAAAGCACCTCGCAGTATGACAATTTCCGATCAGGGAAAACTACTTTATGTGGTGAACTATTTCTCGAATACTGTTAGCAAAGTTAGGACGAGCGATATGAAAGTGCTGCAAACAGTGAAGGTTAATTCAAGCCCGATCGGGATTACTTACGATCCGAAAACTAATCAGGTTTGGGTAGCTTGCTATTCGGGCAGTATTATGGTGTTTCAAGATTAATTTAACTTGTTTCTATGTTCACTCAAGCGTGGACTAAGAAAGAAGGACTAAAGTCCTTACTACAAACTGGTTCGGAGTGAGAACTTTAGTCCTCAGAATTAAGACGGGTAGCAAACGTGACGATGCCTTTGCAACCGAATTTCATATCAATTACAAAGCTTTTAAATTGATTTTGTGCAAACTTATAAAAAGACAATCGATATCTTTACTACGAGGTACTAACTTATCTTTTCCAGTTAAGAGATGTTGTGTGATTAGTGGTGGAATAGGAAAACAAGCTTTAATTTTAGTATCTTTAGCTTGAGGGCAATAAATTTCAAAATCATGTCGATTACTTACTTGTTCTTTCAATCGATCGATTATGGTGGTGTTTTGGTTATAGTTACATAAATCAATAATTATTATTACACCACCTACAGGTATTTCATTAAGCAAAAAATTGAGATTTGTTTGAACTGTAGATATATTATAAATTTCATTCAAACAATTTTGAAAAATGAACATTTGGCTTTTTTGAATTGTTGTTTTGATTGAGTGAAGAGAATTAGATTCGCATAAATCTAGGTAATTACTATTTAGCTTTAAATCTCCTGACCAGTATTCCGGTATCACAAATTTTTTGGTAACATTTCTGCTTAAAGTCCATTCCTCAGAAGCAATATCATATACATTAACAGTTAATTTTTTAATGTTTTGATACTTATCTGATAATAATTTACTTAAACCTACGATTTCTGGACATGGCCCTGCACCAAACAAGCATACTTCTAGCGTTTCATTTGTTAGATTGTCCAATAAATTTTGAGCGTGTATCATTTCTAATATTTGAAAATTCATGTACGCATAATGGGGATAATAACGCATCAAATAAACTGCTTGAATTGACTGCTCCGAATAATTTACTTTAACCTGATTCGATCTATAAGAATTCCACAATTCTTCTGCGGGTTTTTGTAAGGATTGTAAATAGTTTTCAAAGGTTCCCTGGTTGTTTTTGTGATAAAAGTCTGTCGAATTTTCTAATCCATCTAAAATGCAATTGTACAATATTGTCTTTCTTGTCTTTTTGATTGGTTTTGCTACTTCAGTTTTAACAGGAATTTTAGGTTTAATTTTTAGGTCTTGAATTTTATGATTAGCAATTACATTGTGCAGACTTTCTCGCTGTATATTGAGAGATTTAACCTCTTCTTTAAGCCGATCGACTTCGATCGCAATTGAGTTGTATTCTTCTTCAATCGTAGTTTTTGATTTAGTTCTGCTATCAATTGCCTGTACAAGTTTTATTCTTTTATTTTTCAGGCTTAAAATCTGATTTTCAATGCTTTTTAAATTTTCGGCATGGCTGCGGATATTTTCAAGTTCTCGGTCAGATTTTTTGCTTAAAACGAAGGCACTACTAAGCGTGCTAATTGTCGCTATACCACCTATGACAGCACTTTTAGGAATATTTTTTTCTACTGCTATACCCAAACTAAAAGCAATACTAAAGCTTAAGGTTCCTAATAAAAGTAGATTTTTCATAACTCACTTAACCCTGATTTGATAGCAGCGATGAAATTTTATTTTATTTATTTTAAACTGGTTTGATAACTCTAAAAGTTAGATTGATTCTTGGTTCCACAAATTTAGAAGTTTTAGGGATTTGATGTTGCCAGCAATGCTGGGTTTTACCTTTCATCAACAGCAAACTACCATTGAGCAAATTAATATCAATTTTGTTGTCTTTTGAGATTTTATGCTTTAAGGAAAATCGGCGAGTTGCCCCAAAGCTAATTGAGGCTATAATCGGATTTTCTCCTAATTCTGGCTCGTCATCGCTATGCCATGAAACGCTATCTTTACCGTGACGGTATAGATTGAGAAGAACGCTATTAAAAGTAACTTCTGATATCTCTTCAGCCTTTAATTTAATTAATTTGAGTGTGGGAGTCCAAGGATCTGGATGCTGTTCGATGCCGGAATATGTATAGGATTTGCCTTCATCTCCATACCAACCTGTAAGTCGGGGTAAAGGTATCTTTTTTCCATAAAAATGAATAATATCCTGTTTCCAGTTAATACTAGAATATAAATCGGAAAAAAGACGATCGCTTTCTTCGATACTAAAAAAATTGGGATAAAATATCACTTCTCCATCAGTATCAATAACTACTGTTTCTTGAAGATCGCTGCTATCTAGCTGATTATCCCCAAGTCTTATCTGATGATACATAATAATTGCCTCAAATCGAATCAATGAGTGTGGAATGATGATTTGGCATGATTCCTGTGATTTTAACATCGATCTCAACTGCCCGCAAACCCAAGAAACCGGGTTTTTGGCTGATTCTGTCAGCTATGAGGAAGTATTGTCGCAAAAAAACCGGTTTCTGACGGCCGGCAAACCCAAGAAACCGGGTTTTTGGCTGATTCTGTCAGCTATGAGGAAGTATTGTCGCAAAAAACCCGGTTTCTGACTACCCGCAAGCCCAAGTCAGACTAATAGAAAAAAGAAGGGCTTCAGTCCTCTAATTACTGTCGCACAACATACTCAGAAGACTTAGCAGGTACTTGCCCTTTTTTGGCCATAGCTTGGTAAATCATGGCTGCTACTTCAGCGCGAGTTGCTGTTCTATTAGGCTGCAGAAGTGCGCGCTTCGGGTGGTTGACCACAATGCCAGCTTCTGTGGCTGCTGCTACTTTGTTAACTGCCCATTTCGGCACTTTTTTCCTGTCTGTATAAACCTGTAAAGTTTTGCTGGCTTTTGTTGAGGGTTTCAGGCTCAAACCGCTCGCTAAAGCTGTGATGACTTCCACGCGGGGAATATTTTTGTCGGGACGGAACTCATTGTTTGGGTATCCTTTAAGATATCCAGTTTTGACGCTGCGGTCGATCGCAGGAGCGACAGGACTCTTGTCTTTTACGTCTTTAAAATCAATGGGTTTTCGGATCGGCTCTTTGTCGTCGGACATTCGCTGAACCAAGCGCGCTAGTTCTGCTCGCGTCATCGGTTCGTCGGGACGAAATTTGTTGTCCGTGAAATCAGTAAAGATTTTCCGATCGACTAAAGCGACAATGAACGGACGCGCCCAATATTTGTCAGGAACATCGGAGAATCTAACGGGCCCAACTTTGGGTTTATCAGCTTTCGGTTTGGTAATTGCTGGATTGGGAGTCGATCGCGCAATTGGCTTGGGAGGAACAACGATTACACCCACCGGAGGAGTTGCCGGTAAAATCCGCCCTAAAGGTGCAACAGGTGCGACATCCGGTTTTGACGGAACGGGGGTTGCAGCGGGCGATCGCAAATCCGAATTTGGCGATTCTGGCGTTAATATTCCCGGAGTCGCGGGCGTAACAGCAGGCTGAGAAAAAACGGCTGGAAATTGCCAATTTCTGGCATTCAATCGATCGGGATTTTTACCTGTTACCCAAAATAAAATTGCTCCCATCGTGCCGAAGGCAACCAAGATAGCAATCAATTCATCCAATCCTAGAGGATTTCTTTCCCCTGACGGGGGTTGTGAAGAAGACATATTGTCACCTACATACTAATGTAGAAATTAAATCACATATTTTTTGGGTCTGGTAGTGACTGAAATAAATAAATCAACTATTCCAAAGTTCTCACTGTTAATACTTGCGGGGGCGTAGAATCGGGAGGATAAATAAAATCAATTTTTACCGATTGCGTTTCTGTCGCAGCTAACCTCAACTTTACCATCGGTTCCACAACTTGACCGAAACGGTGCCACAAATGCACGTAGCGAGTTACATCGTAACCTCCATCATCTCGGTAGCGCAGCCGCACAGTACCTCGAAAATAGGGAAAATCTAGGGAAGGTTGGCGAAATCGCAATCCATTTTTTGAGAGTCGATCTTCTTTTAAAGGCGTTTCCAAACTCACCGCTACCGTTTGCGGTTTTTGGGCAGTGTTATGCAGTGGCAAAATCAGATTGTAGTGTACGCCGTAATTGCCGTGGGCTTCGTAAGCGGTGTCGGGATAGCGCGCCAGCATTTTTCCTGCTTGCACTTGTTGGGTTCCCAAAGTGCCCCCGCGCAAGGTAGAGATCGCATAGGATATCGCTTTTCCAGTCTGGGGAATTGCCAGATTTTTAGCATCGCGATCGACTAATTCCGCTTCCCATCCCGAACCTTGCTGCACCCCTGCCACGCGGCCGTAAATCAGGCTTCCCGAAGTCGCGTCGGGGGGAGTCGGGGTTTTGTCGCGGGGGCCTGCCAAACCGCCATTATTCAGCAATTGCTGCCATTCTTCCAGAGTTGGCGCGCGCTCGCCCCCATCAGCATTTTGAGGTGCATACATTGCCAAAGTTGCGGCGTAAACCTTGCCGCTACTTTTGAGCCGCACAAAGGTAGAACGACCATTTATCGGCGTTTCCAGACCCCGCACGGGAATAGGGCGATTCATCAACAATGCGGTTTCTCCCGGTGCAATCAGCAGTTTTGCGGGAAAATCCGGCTGCCGCATTCCCCGCAAAACGTTATCGACAGCGCGAATCCCAGGGCCAGAATATATTTCGCCGTTGGGAGTCTCACTTAGTGCTGGTTTTTGTTTGAACGGTGCGTCTGGTTCCATCAGGTAACTGGCAGCCTGCAACACTTCCACCGTCACGGGTTCGGAGCCGGGATTGTAGAGCAAAGCTGCGATATACAAAGTGCGTAAATTTGCCGGAGTGTGAGAAAAATGGTGAGCAAACAGGTTGAATTGCCCTTGAAAGGCAAAGTTCAGGTGAGCTGCGGGGACTTTTTTGCCGTCTGGGGGAAACGTTGAAAGCAAAATGCCTTCTTTTTTGACCCATTCGGGACTGTTGCTGTTGAAGAGGGGGATGTTGTCGAGTTTTCCGGGGAGCGATCGCACTTCCGTAGCTTGTACAATTTCTGCGGGTGCTGGTTTTGCGGGAACAGATTGTACGGGTTTTTTGACGTACAACAATCCGCCGACTGCACAAAGGACGATCGTAGAAATGCCAGCAATTCGAGAAAAGAGATTTGGTTTCTGAATCATGAAAGTTAACTGTCAGCCCAATCTCTGTACATCTTCCACCGACAGCGACAGCGCCTGAGCCACTTGCTCTACGGTTAAACCCATTGCCAGCAGTTGGGGAATCGCATCCCGTTGGGTTTGTTCTGCGCGATCGGCCCTTTGGCGTTCCTGTTCGGTATGGAGGCGTTCGAGTCTAGCTTGTTCGCTACCAGTTAACAACAAATTACCCTGATTATCCCACCAACGCAACCATCGCTGATGCTGATTTTGATAGCTACCTTCCCACACACCTAACTCTACTCCCATCAGGTCGATCGGATGATGTCCGCGATCGTTCGGTTGCAAACGGCGATAACGAGTATTCACCCAGTTATAGACTTCCAATTCACTCGTTTTAATGATGTAAATCGCATAGTAAGGAATGCGAATAATCTGCTCGTATACCCAAAACTTTCCTGGTTTCTGGTTGACACCTTCTGGTAAGCGAGATAAGGCAGTATTGTTTCGTTCTTCAGAGCCATTACCACTAGCAAATTCGATCGCAATCAATGGCACAATATACTCGCGCCAAATCACGTAAGAGCGGCGAATTTCCCCATCTATTAGGGGCGGAACGTTGGGAACGTAGAACCAGTCAGGTGCTTCGGCTCCCTTTTCTGGAGGGTCGGTTTCGCGCCAGTAAATGCCGCTATCTTGCCCGATCGCATATTGTCCGTCGGGGTGAAGGGTTTGCAGTGTAGTTTCCAGGGAGTCGGTGAGTAGAATACTCTGGGGATGTTCTTGGAAGTTTTTCACAAACGTGCCGTCGGAGTCAGGTAGTTGGGTGTGATCGGGAAAGGCGGGAGGTAAGGTTGTGGGGTTGAGGCTTTGGGTCATGTCAGCTATCCGATCGTGAAAGGACAGATGCTTTATTTAAGTATAGCCATTTTATATGGAAAGGCTTTAAACTGTTTAATACGCTCTCTGTCTATCGTTTAACTAGAGGTGTGACCATGCCGTTAATTGCCAAAATCGCAAGCACTAACGAACGAGTAGACATTACAAAATTGAAAAATCCTCGTGCTGAACTGCAAGCAGGTGACTTAGTATGTCAGCTTTGTGGTAGTCCGATGATTATTAAGCAAGGGATGATCAAAAAACCTCATTTTGCCCACAAAGCAGAATGCACAAGCGATTACCAAAGCCATCCAGAAAGTCCTGAACATCTTGCAGGGAAAGAGTTGATAGCAAAAACTCTCAAGACAGAACTGCCAGAGTACAGCCTTGCCGAAATAGAATATGAGTTTCCTATTCCTGAAGTAAGGCGGATTGCTGATGTTGTAGCAAAGTTTCCTAACGGGTGGATAGTCGCTCACGAGTGCCAACTAGCTTCAATAACAGTTGAAGAACTTGAAAAACGAACAGAGGATTACTTATATGCAGGAGTTGACGTTATTTGGTGGCTTGGCAAAGCTGCAAATACCAAATCCAATCTCGATTGGTCTCACTCAAAGTTTGGATTTGCCCTCGTACTCAATTACGACCAATTGTCCGCCCACGCTCAAGGAAGTCAAGATGGAGTTAAAGTGGGTTTACTCTAGGTTAAGTGAAGGTTATTGGTATGACAATCAAAAAAATGAACGCTCTGGCAAAATGCTTGATCTCTTCGATCTCTTTATGACTAACTTAGAATTAGAAAAACGGCTAAATGAAAGAAAACCTACTGCAAAAGTTATTGAGACGCTATATATTTTTCGCTGCCTTTACATTCAAAATAATGAATGGCAGAGATTTGACCTAACTATTGAGCAGTCTGGACTGGCGATTTTAGATAAGATTATCAACTCTTGTTTCGATCGTTTTGGAAGCTCTGTCAAGAAGTTTGAACTGGGTATTCAATATTATTATGAATTTGATTGTGGTTTGGCTTCTGGTAAATCTCCTTGGCTGCACTACACTACGGATTTGATGCTTAAGCGATGTTTAGAGATTTGGCCAAAAATTAAACCCGATCAAATTAAGCGAGGGTTAGCGCTGCAAAAGCGCGGTGAACCGTCCGTAAATGGTCATATTGGATCGCTCAATGCGAAGAAAGCTATAAAAAAAGAAAAAGAAGAAAAAAAAGAGGGGTATGGGGCTGATGAATATTGGGTGGTGGAAAATCCAGAAGCACTGAAACCCTGGCGTGGTGAACTTCTACCTAAAAGTGGTATCGAGGCTGCAAAAAGAAGGGCGCATGAGTGGCAGTTGAAACGTACAGGCACATCTCATAAATAATAGCGATATCTCTTACTTTGCATCCTTTGCGGTTGAAATTTTTCAAAGAGATCGTCCGATTTTATCATCAGGAATTGAGGGCAAATGATTTACAGCCCTGGCCTAAATTGCTGACGATAAATCCAGAGTGGAATCCTCGAATTAGCAATGATCGAAGGCCAGGATACATTTGGCCTGAGTTTGAAACATGATATTCTTAACGCCTTCTGCCGCCAAAAGAACGACTGCGACTCGGTTGACGAGAATTCCTGCCACTACCAAAACTCGGACTCCGCCTTTGCTGGGGGGAATTTGAGTTGGGCGATCGCCTCAAAGTGCTGCCACCGTAACCCGAACCGGTCGATCGATTGCCATTTGGCCGTGCTGAGGGTCTTACTGGCTGGTTGTATGTGGGCGATCGCAAGCGGCCAGTCGTCCTTAAAACTTGACGGTTTCTCACAGCCGGAGGCGGAGTTTGGTAGCGAGTTTGATATTGGTTAACAGCTTGGCCGTAAGTATTGCCATAGCCGCCATATCCTGTCATAATTCCCGGCTGATAGACTGGCGGCATATAATATTGCGGTCTAAATAACAAACTGCCGATCGCCTGACCGGCCACAGCTCCAGCAAACGGTGCCCAGAAGCCAGATTGCTGCCGCACTACTACGGTTTGTGGCTGACCTGTTTGAGGATTAGGAACAGTTTCGGTAACGTTGTGAACGTACTCAATTTTAAAATCTTCTGTCAAATGCAAAACCGCTTGATTGTTATCCACATTTAGATAACTTTTCTTGCCTGCCGATATTTCTTCATTTGTTAAGCGAGCCATTTGCAAATCCCTAGTGCGGTAAACTGGGGGACTGCCGGGGGGAGTATTCAGCAACATCAAACTGTATTCGCCATCAGCATCGTCGTAGGTAGCTTGCTGTACGGGATATTGGCCTTGAGCCAAGTTATTGTTTGGTGCAGGACGCACAGTGTTAATATTCGGATTTCCAGCAGGATTTGTAGAAGTTTGTGTGCGAGGAGAACCGCAGCCGGTTGCCGTCCACAAAAAAGTTAAAGCCATTAAATAAATTGTCAGTTTTCGCAGCATCATAAATAGTAATTGGGAATTGGGCATTGGGCATCGGGCATCGCGCATTGGTAGCAAATAACCCTTCGACTCCGCTCTGGGCACCGCAAATAACTAATAACTAATAACTAATTACTCCTTCCTTAAAGGGGAATAAGTTCGGGGAAATTGACCAACACTTGCTCGTTGGTAAGTTCGTCTCCCAACTGTGCGGGAGAAAAGTGAACTTGCACAGCTCGGAGCCTTTCTTGGTAATGTAAATTAATCAGGGCTTTTAAACCGACTTTCAGCGCACTGATGTCAGCAAGGTCAGTTTCTAGAGCAGGAACTTCGCCTTCATACGCAACTGTCAGCATCACCACCACATTTCTAGTTACCGGCAAAGACAAAGGAGAATTTTTATCGTAAACAGATGTACTGTATTGAGGCTCGCTGAGATAGCGATCGGCTGAATCAATGAAAAGTTCATCCACATAATCGCCCGCTTCGCCTTCATTCCAAAAAACATCGCCTTCATTGGCGGCTGATTGCCAGTAGTTATCGTACTGCAACAGGTGATTGCAAATTTCTACAAGACCTTCTCCTAAAACTGCTATGTCGCCATCAGCATCAATTGCTTGTCTGGCGGTGCGGTTGAGAACTCCTAACAGCGGTGCAACTTCTTCGCCTGTTAGGTGAACGAACACCCGGCAAACTGCCAATCTAGTTTGACCTGTAAATTGATTGAATCGATCGCGCCAAGCATTCATAATAACCGAGAATAGTAATCTGTAGGGCTATATTTCCCACCATAGCAGGGGATTTGAACTCTTGCCGTCTACCCTCAGATTGATCTGAAGAGTATTTTTAGCGATCGCCTCGGCTGCCTACTGTCTCGCTTTGACTCCTCTAATTTTATCGCAGTTTTCCATCGGATCAAATACAGTAGGAAAACGATACTGCCTTGTCGTGACTGGGAGCAGCGACTTTTAATAATTGGTATGAGATTGATGATTGTAGCAAGAGTTTTTTTAATTGATATTAATTCAGCGCTCGTTTGCTTTGCCGAAATATGAGATTGTGTGCGATCGATTCATCTGTCTATTGTTTGCAGTGCTTCGCGATCGCCATGACAAGAAATTGTAGGGTAGATAATTTAGACTCAAAAAACCTCCAATCTTGCAAGATTGGAGGTGCGCTAAGCGAATATGTTGGTTTGAGATAACTATTTGACGATCGCGCTTTGGACTTGTTCGATCGCAATTTCAGAACTCAACTCAGCAACTGGCGAAACCGGCAAATCCAGCTCGCCGCCTGGAGCTTCTGGGTGTTCGCGAACGACTGCAACCGCATTTGCTGACTCAGCTACAGCACCCGCCGGCGCCAAATCGAGCAATGCCGGAACTTCCAAGTGTCCAGAAACACCTGCATCTGCCATCGGAGCCGACTCTTCAAAAACTTCAAAATTATCGGTCATCGCAGCGCAAGCAGCAGAGGCGCGCTTGCCGGCACGGTAGCTCATGTAGGCCGCTCCGCCACCCAAAACTCCAGCCAAACCGAGGAAACCGAGAGCTGCTGTTTTGTATGATTTCCACGGATTAATGCGCTCCGAGCCGCCGGAACCTAGGAGGGTTGTCGCAGAACCAGATTTAGCAGCGCCAGATTTGCTGTAGGAACAGGGGAAAGCAGATGCGGCGTCACCTATGGCGATGCTGCTTGCGATCGCGACGACGGAAGCAATGCCAGCTAACACTTGAAACTTCTTCATGTTGCTCGGGAGATTGTAAAGGATAATTAAAAAATTAATGGTAACAGCTCTTTACAAAAGTATCAACTCTGCCCGCCGCCCATATCGAGGATCGATCGCAAAAGTCAGCTATAGCCTCACGCAATTCAAATTTAAAATTGCCCGCTAAAAAATCTGCCATGTTTGATATGTAAGCGTTTGGACTAAGACAGGGGTATAATTTCCAGTCAGGTGAGCCAAGAGTTCGATCGCGCCCAAATAAGAAAATCTGAGGTGAGACAGTAGAAAATTTAATTACAGAGCGGCAAACACTTGGTGACAAACTACTTTTAAGGCTACTTTTGTAAAGGCTTAGTTATTGGAATAACTCTTATTTTTATGACAGACAACGCGACTCAAGGCATTGAGCGAGCCCCTCGCCGATTGTTGGTGACGGGGGGGGCTGGATTTATCGGCTCGAATTTTGTCCATCACTGGTGCAAAAGCTATCCGGGCGATCGAGTAGTCGTACTCGACGCTTTAACCTACGCCGGAAACCGACAAACCCTGGCAACTTTGGAAGGAGGCGAAAATTTTCGGTTTGTGCAGGGTGATATTTGCGATCGTACCTTAGTCGATACCTTGCTCAAAGAAGAAAACATCACCACAGTCGCGCACTTTGCCGCAGAATCCCACGTTGACAGGTCAATTATCGGGCCTGCCGCCTTTGTTCAAACAAACGTTGTCGGAACCTTCACACTGTTAGAAGCCTTCCGCAAGCATTTTGAAGCAATTGATGAGGCATCTCTCAAAGCACAAATGCGCTTCCTCCACGTTTCTACCGACGAAGTTTACGGCAGTCTCGGTCCCGATGACCCAGCCTTCACAGAAACAACCGCCTACTCGCCGAACAGTCCCTACTCAGCCTCCAAAGCTGGCAGCGACCACCTCGCCCGCGCCTATTTCCACACCTACGGCGTCCCGACAATTATCACCAACTGTTCCAACAATTACGGCCCCTATCACTTCCCAGAAAAGCTCATTCCATTAATGTGCATCAATATGCTATTGGGCAAACCGCTGCCAGTTTACGGCGACGGTCAAAACGTGCGAGATTGGCTCTACGTTCTCGACCACTGCCGCGCTTTAGATGCCGTTATTCACCGTGGTCAGCCTGGGGAAACCTACAATGTTGGCGGCAATAACGAGGTAAAAAATATCGATTTAGTAAAAATGCTGTGTCAGCTAATGGACGAATTAGCTTCTGATTTACCCGCTCGTCCTTGCGAACAATTGATCGCATTTGTCAAAGACAGAGCCGGGCACGATCGGCGTTATGCTATTGATGCCACCAAAATTAAAACAGAGTTAGGTTGGACTCCCTCAGTAACAGTTGAAGAAGGTTTGCGACAGACTGTAGAATGGTACTTAGCCCATCGAGAGTGGTGGGAACCCCTGCTTTCGGAGGAATATCAAACTTACTACCGGAAAGTCTACTCTAACTAATCTCCTCCTGGACGCACCGGCTACAAAAAACCAGAACCAGTAAAAAACTGGTTTTCCAGCTCAAGAGTGCGTCCAGAAAGGTTTCTGTCTTGCCTTCAAACTTTACATTTAAACTCCCGGCGCAAAAACCCGGTTAGAGAAAGGAAAATCTTTCGTTAAGTGCGATCGACCCGAGTTAAAAAACCTGTTTTCTTTGGTCTTTGCTCCTAACTTCAGAATTAATTGGGTGCAGGTAACTATCACACACATTCGCCATTGTCAATCATTGTGAAGATTTAGTGAAAAATCATCCGAAACGTATAAATTCAAGTGTTTGTAGCTGATAATTTTAATAGAGTTACAAGAGTAAGCATTTTAGAAGCTTTTAGGAAAAACACAAAGCAGCAATGACCGAAATCAACTGGCTCAAGCACATCCAAGAACCTAAATACTGGCTGTTAGGCATCGCCTCCGGTTTGATTGCCCTACACCTAACTCTAACTTCCAGAACAAACGACACAGACCTATTCGGTACAATGTTACTGTTTTGGGGAGTCGTAGCATTTCTCATTTGGGAAAGGCACGAATCCTTAACTTTTGAAAGCGGAATTTTCGCCAGCTTATTTGGGACATCGTTAATTGCTTTAATATTGCTCAAAAGTTCGTCGATATCTGGATACGACTTCTTTATCAGAGCAACGCCTTTTTTGTCGGCAATTAGTCTCGCATTGCTGGCTTCCGGCACAAAAGGACTGAAACAATATTGGCAGGAACTTCTAATTCTTGGCTATACAGCTATTCCTCCAGGATTGATCGGAGTATTGGTTGATGTCCCCCAATTAACCGCTAAATTTTCAGCTTTCATCCTGCACTATGTAGGATTTGACGTGGTGCGAAAAGGGGTTTTTCTAATTCTGGAAAAGGGAAGCGTGGAAGTGAATCACGGCTGTTCCGGGGTGAATGCGATGCTACAATTGTTAGGACTAGCTCTGGTTTTCTTACTGATGTTTCCTACCACTACGGGTCAGAAAATTGTATTGCCATTCGTGGCAATAATTACTGCATTTGTAGTTAATGCCGCGCGAGTGGGTCTCCTAGCCGTGCTGGTATCGCTATCTCAACCCGCAGCATTTAAATACTGGCACGAAGGAAATGGTTCGGTAATATTTTCGATGATTGCTGTATTTATTTTCGGGTTATTCTGCTGGTTTGCAATTTTGAAAGACCAACCCCAAAATAAGGAAGGACAGAATTGCTAATGGCTATTACCTCTTGGAAACCACTTAGGCTTTCCCTGTTGGCTGTTACTTTGGGAGGGGTTTTGTTGGTTGCCGGAAAATTGGTTTTCTATCCCTCGGATGGCAAGCCTGTGGCCACCCCGTTTGAGTTTCCCGAGTCGGTGCCTTTAGCCGATTGGAAACTAAACAAGAGCGCGCCGATCGAACTTAGCGACAATTCAGAATTCAAAGCTGCCAGGAAATATGAATATCAAAAAAATAGCATGGCTCTAGAAATAGAGATGCGCTATGCGGTAGACACCATTGGGGCAGTGGAAGGTATGATGAGGGGACATACAGTTCTCAAGTCGTCTCCTGGTAAACTAGCATTGGCAAACATTCAAGGCGCGGGGTTTCACGGAATTTTGCAACAGCAAGATCGACTGTATTTGAGTTCGTGTATCAATCCTCGTGGCAGTGCTACAGTAACTTCCCAACAGTTTAGATATAATCGAAATACTCGCGATTGGCAGCCAAACCGTATTCTGTTTTGGTTGTTGGGTAGGGGAAATATTCAAGACCGGCGCTGTTTGTGGACTCAGATGTCTGTGCCTTTGGATAAAACAACTCCAGAAGATGCCAAAAAAATTCTAGAGAATGCTTGGGTTTCTTGGTATGAGTGGTGGCAGCCGCGATTCCCCGAGCCTTGACTCGATTCAGTCGATTTTAGCTTTTAGCTTTTAGATTTACTCCACAGGTGAATCGGGAAGCTGGGACAAAAGTCTAAAATGTTTGACTCTCCACGACTGTTGTCGGGGGCTTGTATCCGTTCTTGGGCGGCGTCAAGAGAGATTTTTCTTAACAACAACTCTGATTATTTTATGAATGACTTACAAGGCGAACAAGGTTTTTCTATCTACAGACTGCGTTGGATTGGCTACGGTCTATTAATTTTGTCTGTATTAGATACGATCGCAACTCTTATACCAGCAAATTTTGGCAATCGCCTCTGGGAATTGCAAACGATTGGGGCTGTAGTGGAACGGGTTCCCGTTCCTTTACTGGCAATGGCGCTGATATTTTTTGGCGAAGGGTACGACCGCAGAGGTTTGGAAGAAGTTTTTTTGAAGGTTTTGTCTTGGGTTTGTCTGCTGCTAGGTCTGGTTTTTCTGTTGATGCTGCCTTTGGGAATTTTTGGCACTATCTACGTCAACAACCAAAACAACCAGCAAATTACTACTCAAGCAAACCAACAATTAGCTCAGTTGCAGCAGGTGGAAGAACGGCTGAATAAGGGTAGTCCTGAAGATTTAAGGAATTTGGCGGGGGAACTTACTCGTTTGGGGGTACCAGCGGATACGCAAAACCCACAGCAATTGAAAGAGCAAATTCTTTCGAGAATTACTCCGGCTAAGGAACAGTTACAGACGCAAAGTGCTGCGGTTCAGCAAAGTCAGCGCTTGGGGTTATTTAAAAATGCTGTTAAGTGGCTGCTGGGCGCGCTGATTTCTAGTGTTTTGTTTTTTACACTGTGGCGCGGTACTGACTGGGCTCGCTAGTAGTCCAGCCATTTCAATATTCGTAGGGGCGGGTTCACCAACCATATATAACAATGACGAACAATCTAAATAAACCCGTCCCCGCCCCACGGTAAATATGAATGTACATTTAGATTGTTGGTGGGGTTGGGGCGGGTTTATGGAATTTTGGGTTTTCCATCTATATGGTTGGTGAACCCGCCCCTACTTAGGAATTTAGGTGCTGACTGAGGGTATTTTCTAGTTTGTCGGCAATGCCTTCAACCCAGTTTTCATCTTGTTTTGTGTAGCTGCGGGGCGCGTTAGCACCTAAGATTAAAACGCCTTGGGTGCCGATGGGTTGACAGATAACTCCTTGAGTATTTTCTGGCAAATAGTCAAATTCAATTTTGCCGGGGTAAATATTAAGATTTACTAAATAAATTGGTTTATTTTTGTCGAGCACTCGCTGCAAAATTGGCCCGGGTTTGACTTCGGGATTGATGCCTAAAATGCCGCGCCGCAATAGGACTTTTCCCTGATACACAATTACGATCGACCTTGTGGCGGTATTTGTCAACAGCAAACGCGACGCCCAGGCTAATTCTATTTTCACGGCATCCGGCAAATCCGGCGCAAATTCAAAACCTTCTTCGCCGATAAGTTTTACCGAATCGGGCGATCGCGCTTGCACCTGCTGCCACAGCAAACCTGTTAAAATCAGCAGAGCGCTGATAATTACTCCCAAAGCGTCCGATCGAGCTTGAGAATCTGTAATTTGCTCTGTCAGCAAGCGGTTTACCATTAGCAGCGTACCTGCTAACCCTCCTGCAACTAAGGGCAATTGCCGCAAAACTTTATTGGGATCAGATTTAGTCATTAGTCATTAGTCATTAGTCATTAGTCAGCAGTCATTAGTCATTAGTCAACAGTCATTAGTCATTAGTCAACAGTCATTAGTCATTAGTCATTGGTAATTGGTAGTTGGTAATTTAACTAATGCCAACTGCCAACTGCCAACTGCCAACTGACTTTATCCTACTTCTCCAATTTCGACAATTCGCTGGAAGAGATAGCCGGTGCCGCGGGCGGTGAGAATTAATTCGGGATTGCTGGGGTCGTCTTCCAACTTTGCCCTAAGCCGCGAGATGTGAACGTCCACTACGCGGGTGTCTACGTGGCGTTCTGGCGTGTATCCCCAGACTTCCTGCAAAATTTCCGATCGCGAAAAAGGCTCTCCAGAACGGCTGACAAGCAGTTCTAACAGGCTGAATTCCATGCCCGTGAGGCGAATTCGTTCGTCGCCTTTGTAAACTTGGCGCTTGTTGGTGTCAATCCTGATATTGGTGACGTGGATGACTCCAGAGCTGGGAATGCCCGATGCTCCATTTTTGTCAACCCTCCGCAGTACCGAACGGATGCGGGCTTCAAGTTCTTTGGGAGAGAAAGGTTTGACGACGTAATCGTCGGCGCCCAATTCTAAACCGGTGATGCGATCGGCTACGTCTCCCAAAGCAGTTAGCATGATGATGGGTACGTCTGACTCTTTACGCAACTCCTGACAGACGCCGTAACCGTCTAGCTTCGGCATCATCACGTCCAAAACCACTAAGTCGGGTTCGGTGTTGCGAAATGTTTCAAGAGCTTCTTCGCCGTCAGCAGCGGTGACGACATCGTAGCCAATCATGGAAAGGCGAGTCTCCAGAATGCGCCGGATACTGGCTTCGTCATCGACTACCAGAATTTTTTCTTTATGGTTTTCCAAGTTACCGAGCACTCCTTAAGTTACATTTCAGATAATGTTATTTTTTTGTACCCTATCATAGAAGACACAAATTGAATCATGGGCGGCGATCGGTCTGAAAGCTTGATAATTGCTTTAACTCAGACTTTTCTAAATGTTAGGGTGACTATTTATCATAGTAAACAATGCCTAAGCCTCGAATACAATATATTTGTCGGGAATGCGGGTATGATTCACCACAATATTTTGGCAGATGTCCTAGCTGTCAGAAGTGGGATTCTTTTGACGAGCAGTTAGAACAACCTACTGCTGGTGTGCCGCGGGCGGGTTTAACTGGGGTGACAACTAAGACAGTGGGCGGTTCGCCCCCTGATAAGTCGAAGGGTCAACCAAGGGTATCTTTCAGATTATCGCAGATTGCTGACCAAACTCAGTCTCGCTGGCCTTCTGGTTACGGGGAACTCGATCGAGTTTTGGGAGGCGGGATTGTTCCGGGCTCGCTGGTGTTGATTGGCGGGGAACCGGGAATCGGTAAATCGACGCTGCTGTTGCAGGTGGCGAATATGTTGGCCCGCAAGGATCGGATACTGTATGTTAGTGCGGAGGAGTCCGGCCAGCAGGTGAAGTTGCGATCGCAGCGTTTGGGCGTGGCTAATCCGGTTGAATTGTCAAGCAACGGCGGGCATAAATCTGGCAGTAACGGGGAAGCTAAAAGGGATTCCGAGGACAATTCAGCGGAGAATTTCTATTTGCTTCCAGAGACGGATTTAGAAGTTGTTTTGCGGGAGTTGGAAGCCCTGAAACCGAATGTGGCGGTGATTGACAGCATCCAAACTATTTATTTTGCTAGTTTAACATCGGCTCCGGGTTCGGTGGCTCAGGTGCGGGAATGTACGTCTGCTTTGATGCAGGTGGCGAAAAGGGAAAATATTACTTTATTTATTGTCGGTCACGTTACGAAAGATGGAGCTTTGGCGGGGCCGAGGGTTTTGGAACATTTGGTAGATACTGTACTTTATTTTGAGGGCGATCGCTTTGCTTCTCATCGACTTTTGCGATCAATGAAAAACCGTTTTGGGGCGACTCACGAAATCGGTGTTTTTGAAATGGTAGCCCACGGTTTGCGAGAAGTAGATAATCCGTCGGAGTTGTTTTTAGGGAATAGAGATGAATTTTCTCCCGGTACTTCGACGACTGTTACTTGCGAAGGAACTCGACCGATTTTAGTGGAAATTCAGGCGTTAGTCAGCCCTGCGAGTTTTGGTTCGCCGCGCCGTACTACTACGGGTGTGGACAATGCTAGATTGCAGCAAATTTTAGCTGTTTTGGAGAAAAGGGTGGGGATTCCTTTATCTAAATTAGATGTGATTTTGGCGACGGTGGGCGGGTTGAAGGTGGACGAACCGGCGGCGGATTTGGCAGTTGCGATCGCCGTTGTGGCCAGTTTTCGCGATCGGGTGGTTGATGCACGCACTGTTTTGCTTGGGGAAGTGGGTTTGGGGGGACAGGTGCGGCCGGTTTCCCAATTAGAGTTGCGGCTGAGGGAAGCAGCTAAGTTGGGTTTCAAAAGGGCGATTATTCCTAAGAATCAACCGGTGCCAGAGTTGGGGATGGAGATTATTCCGGTGGCGAAAGTAATCGATGCAATTATTGCAGCGATTCCTGCTACTCCGGCTCAGTTGCAGTCTGGTGATATGGAATTACAGTCGGTTGATTTGGAGGAAGAGGATTTGTTTAATTGAGATTATGTTAAGGTAGCAATAACTGGGAAAACACCAATCTAAAACTCACATTATGAAAGCCTACGAATTTCCAGCAAAAGTTACATCGGAAGGGAAAATAAACTTGACCGATGACATTTTAAAATACTTGGCAGTCAACCAAGATGTAAGAGTGATAATTCTGGTGAATGAACAAACAAACTCAGAAGCCGATGAAGTAGAGGAGAAAACAGATTGGCATCGTCTTGCCGCCGAACAATTCTTTGCCGATTACAGCGAAGAAGATGCAATTTACGATGAGATTTGAGCTATGACTAATTATCAGTTTGGAGAATTAGTTCTAGTCGGATTCATCTTTGCGGGTGCAGCCGAAACTAAACGCCGTCCTGGTTTGGTACTGTTGGACACAGGAGATGAAGACATGATTGTTGCCAAGATAACCAGTCAAATTACTCGTACAAACTTTGATGTCGAAATTCAGGAATGGCAACAAGCAGGATTAAAGCGGCCTTCAGTGGTTCGCTTGCATAAACTGAACACGTTACAAAAAAGTTTAGTTGAAAGGAGACTGGGAATATTAACCCCTGATGATTTGGCGCAAGTGCGAGATAGAGTCAAACAAATCTGGTCTTTCATTTGATGAAAATACAGGATCGCAAGCTTCATTAGTCACGGCAAATCTCAAATCTCAAATTTCCAACTGTATGCGGAGGCACGAGTTATGTATCAAGTAGACATTCTTGAGGCAAAAGAAAAGCTTCTGGAATTAATCGAAGCGGCGATGAGAAGCGAAGAAGTAGCGATTACTCAAGATAACCCGCCTGTTGTAAAATTGGTAGGAATACCGCCAGCTAATAAGAAGCGCTGGCCATCCAAAGCTGGGAGTGCTAAAGGAATGGTTTGGATGTCCGATGATTTTGACGAACCGCTAGAAGAGTTTAAGGAGTACATGGAATGAGGTTGTTGTTGGACACTCATGCCTAACCACGATCGAAGGAAAAAATATCGTTCTTTAGTAGCAAACACTATGAGACGATTGCAAATAACCACACTTATTAAAGGGATAGTTATGGCAATCGTAACACTCTATCACGGTACAGATATTGAGAGTGCATTGGATATTCTTAATAACGGGTTAAACGGATCTCGCTTGCTAGCTTTGCAAACTCAGCCCATACAATTAGGTATCGGTTGGTATGCTGCATTCGATCCAGAAGTGGCCTGGTTCTTTGCTACCCTAGCACCCGGTTTAGAGGCATTAGGCTGCACAGTTATTGAAATGTCTTTGCCTGTGGTAGAATTAAACTATCTGTTGGGTAGAGGAGAAGCTAAAATTGAGCCAATTGCCAATGTGATGTTCTCTGCACAGCAAATATGGTTTTCAATTAATGCGTTTGAATTTTTAAATGAAAAAGCTGAGTTTCAACCTTACGAAGAAGTAGGATAAATGAAAAAACATTACACTTTGAAGGATTTAACAATTCGTTCAAAAAATCGCCAAAGTACAAATAATAATATCACTGCACATACTCATACTGTGTTGTTCGCTCGTGCGCTTACAGTTGAAGAACAGCAAGAATTTACACAAATATTACAGATTGTTTGCGAAACCTTTGATTCATCACAAGGTTTAGATAATAACTTTTTAGCTAAGCCTAATGTGACATTTATTGCTCCTAACCAGGCATATTACACAGTGAATCAGGGCATTTGGGCAGGTTCGCGGAAGGATGAGCTATTTGCTAAGTTAGCTGCATTCAGTCAAGATGTTGCGACCATTGCTGAACATGATGGCAATCCTGTCTTTAGCAAACTAGGAAAGTTAAAGCAACTGCAAGAGTGGGCGCAGTCGCAGATTGACAATACGGTGCAACCAGAAGTTAGACCAGATATTGCAATTACAGTGTTGCAGTTAATTGATGAAATTGCCAGGTTGCAAAACAAAATCAAGGAATTAGAAAATAAATCACAAACTGTGTAATGTTGTCAAAAAAATCATAATTTATCAATTTTTTAATTCGCTTGTTAGCCGAAACATGAACAAATCAAAAAGACGTAAAAATCAGTGGTCTAATGAACTAAACGACATCATTCGAGGTGCATCGGGTGGCTTTTTGTTCGGGATTCCCCTGCTTTATACGATGGAGGTTTGGTGGATTGGTTCGTATACTAAACCAGCGCAAATGTCGATCGCGATCGCAACTACTTTTCTCGTCGTTTTCTTGCTGACTCGCACTGAAGGTTTTCGCAAAACTAAGGACATCCGCTGGCTAGATGCTGCAATCGATACCGTAGAAGCGATCGCCATTGGCATTGTCTGCGCCGCTTTTGTCCTATTTTTGCTCAGGGAAATTACGCCGGAGACTCCGCTGCAAGAAACTTTGGGGAAAATCATCTTTGAAGGCCTGCCCTTTGCCTTGGGAGTAGCCCTGGCGAACGGTTTTTTGAGCGGTGATCGCTATCAAAGTTCCGACAGCGACAGCGAACCTAATATTAACCCAACTTTAGCAGATATCGGCGCTACTTTAATCGGCGCGATGATCATTGCTTTCAACATCGCCCCAACAGACGAAATTCCCATGCTAGCGGCAGGTATTTCGCCGCCTTGGCAATTAGCAATTATCGCCGCCTCGCTGCTAATTTCCTACGGTATTGTATTTGTAGCCGGCTTTACTTATCAAGCAAAACGGCAGCAGCAGCAAGGGATTTTTCAGCGTCCCCTCAGCGAAACTGTCATGGCCTATTTAGTGTCGCTGGCGGCTTCTGCATTTATGATGTTTTTCTTCCACAAACTCAGTTTTGACGATCCGTGGTCGATTTGGTTGAACTATACGTTAGTATTAGGACTGCCGGCGGCTGTTGGTGGCGCGGCGGGGAGGTTGGCGGTATGAGTGAAACTAATAACGAACAGCAACAAAAAAGAACGCCTGCTGAATGGGTGACATTTGCGATCGCCTGCTCGATCCTCTTTTCCCTCACCGGGCTTGTACTCTACAACTGGGTGACTAAAAAGCAGGAACCTCCGGTTATTTCTCTCACTCGCAACACGCCTATTCGCGAAACTCAAGGGCAATTTTACGTGCCGTTTGCAGTAACTAACACGGGCGGCGAAACGGCAGAGTCTGTGCAAATTATTGCCGAATTGCGCGTCAACGGTGAAGTTGTAGAATCCGGCGATCAACAAATTGATTTTTTGTCAAGTGGCGAAACTCAAGAAGGGGCTTTTATTTTCAGCCGCAACCCCAGTCAAGGTGAGTTGATTGTGCGATCGAGCAGTTATCAACTACCTTAACAAAGTTTTCAAGTCTCGTGTCCGTTAAGTGTGACCCTAATAAAATCCTGTCGCTGGGTGGGGGCGGGTTTAAAAATACCTTACTTATTAAGGATCGCGAATTAAATAACTTACAATTTTAATTGTTATTGTGGGATGGGCGTCCCGCCCGTCCTTTTTGGACGG
>NZ_JAUBTU010000181.1:0-2262 GCF_036705085.1 Microcoleus sp. B6-A1 | reverse complement strand
ATGTTGAAGTAATTCTGCATCGGCAAGTCGATTCTGCGAATCAAGAATCCCCTCGGCTTTAGCCAGGGGAGTGTCAAGAAGAATAAAAGAGACTGACTTGAGCGATCGCTAACTTCACTGACTATTGAAAATAGGGTTTCGGAAACAACACTCATTCCCAATTCCCTATTTTCAATACATAGCTACTTTCCCAATCAACAGACAGAATTAGCTCTTGACCAAATCAAGCCCAGTAATGGTGGTTATACTAGCACCATTGTTTATCTTAAGGTTAGTGAAAGGTTGTATCCCTTGTATAACACCAATCAATCCATCGGGGGAAAATCCCGGATTATCAACGAAGATTCCTCGACCTGATACTCCACCGTCAAGGCTGACATTCTCCAATTTATAGTTGACTCCTCCTTTAAGCTGGATAGTATCCTGATCGGGTGTAAAGTCTGTAATTAAGCCGTAGCCGTTAACAAATGGATTCGGATTGGGAACCTGGAAACCACTCTCATTGTAGTAGATCTTATTGGCATCCCCAAGGACGAAGGTGTTAACTCCAGCACCTCCAGTAAGAATGTCAATTTCTTGAGTGCCAGGGCTCGCTTTAGAAGAATTAACACCAATTAAAGTGTCATTACCGTCGCCACCCGTGAGAACGTCATTACCGTCGCCACCCATGAGCCTGTCGTTACCGTTTCCGCCATTGAGAGTGTCTTTGCCTAAGCCACCATTTAGAGTATCATTCTGGTTGCCGCCATTGAGAATATCGTTGCCGTTGCCGCCATTGAGAATGTCATTACCGTCGTCACCATTGAGAATGTCGTTGTCTAAGCCACCATTGAGAGTGTCATTACCCTTTCCGCCTTTAAGAGTATCGTTGTTGAATTCACCATTGAGAATGTCATTGCCATCTCCGCCATTAAGGGCATCGTTGCCGCTACCTCCACTCAGCAAGTCGTTACCGATTTTGCCATATAGCTTGTCATTTCCCAATCCACCTTGGATGTTGTTGGCAACTGCATTCCCGGAGATGTTGTCGTTTCCAGCCCCTCCAACTGCATTTTCAATGGTTACGCCGAGAGCGATCGCCACATTGTTTTCAGCATTGGCATTACCATTGGCACCGATAGAACTGAAACCACCTGTGATTAAATCAATTACTACATCCTTAGTTTGGTTAGCGGCACTGATTTTGTCGGTGCCACCCCCATCCCAAATCGTTTCGATAAATTTGGCATCTTTGCCCCAACTATAAGTATTGTTACCGGAACGGGTATCGGTATTAGCCCCATAAAGATATTGAACTGCTGCAACATCAAATAGTTGTGGAGTTTTTGGTGTCACCCCTGGCATATCAGGGTGACCGTTGTAAGACATGAGAGTAAAGCGATCGTTGTCTTGATAATTGGGCATATTTACTGCCCCTTCATGAGGGTGTTTCAACCCTAGGGAGTGACCAATTTCATGAAGAAGAATTGTAAATCCTGATGAACCGGGCGTAATGTTGGCAAGATTATTGTCAAGCCAAATGTGACTTTTAGTAGCAGACCCGACTCCAGTAGACCAGCCTGCATAATTGGGAATGTCGATAGAACCAAACTGAATTTTTCCACCACCGTTAGCATTAGAAACTTCCTTAAATGTGATATTGGAAATATCAGAGTAAAGTTTTAATCCTTGTCTGGCCGACTCCTGCTGTTCTGCTGTGAAGGGTTTGAAGTCATCCCATGAGGTAGATTCTGGCTTAGTTTGCATGAAGCTAAAAGTAACTTCTACGGGCGTACCTAGTGGGCTATTTTTGTTCCATCGTGGTTGATTTGTAGGAAGCAAAGCATCAATATAATAGGGCAGGTTATTCACAATGCCAGCGGTAGCAACCGGGCCAACACTGTCAATAGGGCGAACACTTTCGACAGGATTTAGGGTGCGAGTAGCTTCATTTCCGTCAACATTTCTGTCGCGGTCGATGATATCAACTGTTTCAGAATCATCGCTGTCACGACGGTCAATGATATCAACTGTTTCCGAATCATCGCTGTCACGACGGTCAATGATATCAACTGTTTCAGAATCATCGCTGTCACGACGGTCAATGATATCAACTGTTTCAGAATCATCGCTGTCACGACGGTCAATGATATCAACTGTTTCAGAATCATCGCTGTCACGACGGTCAATGATATCAACTGTTTCAGAATCATCGCTGTCACGACGGTCAATGATATCAACTGTTTCAGAATCATCGCTGTCACGACGGTCAATGATATCAAC
>NZ_JAUBTU010000075.1:0-36667 GCF_036705085.1 Microcoleus sp. B6-A1 | reverse complement strand
CCTGTTCTAGATGACTGCAAACAACTACAAAAAACTGACTCTTTGTGGAACAGGCATCTTGCCTGTTCCTGACAAAATGCCACAAGAAAACAGACTCTTTGTGGAACAGGCATCTTACCTGTTCTAGATGACTGCAAACAACTACAAAAAACTGACTCTTTGTGGAACAGGCATCTTGCCTGTTCCTGACAAAATGCCACAAGAAAACAGACTCTTTGTGGAACAGGCATCTTACCTGTTCTAGATGACTGCAAACAACTACAAAAAACTGACTCTTTGTGGAACAGGCATCTTGCCTGTTCCTGACAAAAGGCCACAGAGATTACGAATCTCGATCGAGCTTCAGCACAGCCATAAAAGCCTCCTGCGGCACATCCACAGTACCCACAGACTTCATCCGCTTCTTACCCTTCGCCTGCTTTTGCAGCAACTTCTTCTTCCGCGAAATATCACCGCCGTAACACTTCGCCAACACATCCTTCCGCAAAGCCGGAATGTGTTCCGAAGCAATCACCTTCGCGCCAATGGTCGCTTGAATCGGCACCTTAAATTGGTGGCGGGGAATCAACTCCTTCAGTTTTTCAGTCAACCCGCGGCCCACATTATAAGCCTTATCGCGGTGTACGATCATCGCCAAAGCATCAACCGGATCGCCATTAATTAAAATGTCCATTTTCACCAACGGATTTTCGCGATAACCGATGAGGTGATACTCCATGCTCGCATAACCGCGCGATCGCGATTTCATCTGGTCAAAAAAGTCAGTCACCACCTCCGCCAAAGGCAACTCGTAAACCAGCGTAGTTCGGCCTTGACTCAGATACTTCATATCCATAAAAATGCCCCGCCGACTTTGAGACAGTTCCATCAGCGCGCCCACATAAGTTTCCGGCGACAGCATTTCTACCCGTACATAAGGTTCCTCAATTTTCTCGCGATACTGAGGATCTGGCAAGTGGCTGGGATTGTCAATTGTTAATACTTCCCCTTTAATTGTTGTGATTTGATAAACCACAGAAGGAGCCGTAACAATCAAATCCAAATTGTATTCTCTCTCCAGTCTTTCTTGCACAATTTCCATGTGCAGCAAACCCAAGAAACCGCAGCGGAAACCAAATCCCATCGCGCTGGAAGTTTCCGGTTCGTAAGAAAGCGCCGCATCGTTGAGTTCTAGTTTTTCTAAAGCTTCCCGCAAATCTGGAAATTGGTCAGCATCGATCGGGAACAAGCCGCAAAAAACCATCGGCTTTGCCTCTGTATAACCCGGCCAAGGCTCCGGTGCCGGCTTTTTGACCAAAGTAATCGTATCGCCGACGCGAGCATCAGCTACGGCTTTAATTGCCGCGCCCAGATAACCCACTTCTCCCGCGTGCAGTTCGTCTACTGGAACTTGAGTCGGTGAAAGGATGCCCAATTCATCGATGACATATTCCTTACCCGAAACCATCAACAAAACTCGATCGCCCTTTTTGACACTTCCGTCCATCACCCGGAAATACACAATTACCCCGCGATAAGCGTCGTAATAACTGTCAAAAATTAGCGCCCGCAGCGGTTTGTCAACAGTATCCTGCGGCGGCGGCACCAATTCGACGATCGCCTCCAAAATCTCATCTATACCAATTCCTTCCTTAGCCGAAGCCTCAATTGCCCCGCTACAGTCCAGACCGATAATTTCTTCAATTTCCCCTTTTACCCGTTCCGGTTCTGCCCCCGGCAGGTCAATTTTATTTAAAACTGGAATAATTTCCAGATTGTTTCCCAAGGCAAGGTAGACATTTGCCAGGGTTTGTGCTTCTACGCCTTGAGATGCGTCTACCACCAGCAGCGCCCCTTCGCAAGCAGCGAGCGATCGCGACACCTCGTAAGAAAAGTCCACGTGTCCGGGAGTGTCGATCAGATTCAGCACGTACTCCTGACCGTCCTTGGCAGTATAATTCATCCGAGCCGCTTGCAGCTTGATCGTAATGCCGCGTTCGCGTTCGAGATCCATATTGTCTAAAAACTGCTCCTTCATCTCCCGTGCCTGCACAGTCCCAGTCGCCTGCAACAGGCGATCGGCCAAGGTCGATTTTCCGTGGTCGATGTGAGCAATAATCGAAAAATTACGAATGCGAGATACAGGGACGTTAGTCATGTTTTTTATCTAAGAGCTAATCGGCAAAGGATACTTTTTGTTGTATGATTACACAAGCAAGAGTAGAGTGCTTACTTCAACCTCTTACTGGGGATTGAGAGGAAACCACAACTGAGGCAAACCTCAAGAGTATCAGTTATTAGCCTTTCAAGTGTCCGACGCAGCCCGGACACCCAAAAGGAAAAAACTTTTCTCTGTCTCATTGTACAGAAAGCTGTTAAGCGGTTGAGGAAAGGTGGGGTGCAAATCAGGGACTGCAAATATCTAGTCCAGTCGGTTGTCATCAAAAGAATTGAAACTTAAGAATTAAAACTAGGATTTTTTAACTATGAGCCAGTCAAGTATACCCTCCCACAGTTCGTCAGAAAAAGTGGAACTATCTATCCATATCGATCCTGAACTGCTAGACCAAATTAAGCACTTGACGAATGACCCCAGCAAAGTCATTGAAACAGCAATCAAGCAGTGGCTCCGAGGCGAGCGCCGGGAAGACGAGCTGGCTCTGAGTTTACGCCGCAACCCCCCAGTCCCGCCACGCGGTGAATGGAACGACTGAGGCGCTCTCGCCCCAGACGGCGCGCGCAAATCTGCAGGCTGTGAAATTTAGATCGCGCGGGCGAGATCCTGCAGATTTCGTGGCTAAAGCTACAGGTGGTGGGCGAGTGAACTCGGCTAAATCACAACCTCCGAACTATTCTAGGTGAGGGAAAAAATGCGTGGGCCATTCCCTGACTAGATTTGTTCGCAGCCTCATATTTTGGCGTAATTTTCACAGTTGATAGTTAATCGGTGCAGATTCCTAATTTCTCAATCTTAATTTTTATCTTTAAATTACCCAAAACGGCTGAGAACGAATAGTTTTGAGTTTTGAGTTGAGTTCAGAATTAAAGAATTAATATTTTATGAGTTCATTAATCACTCAAAAGTCAATAGTAGAAGCCTAAAAGTTTTGCAATTTGTGAGTTTTGAGCGATTAATGTTTTAATTAAAAAGCCAACAATTTTTTAAGTGATTAATAACTCACAAATTAACAGTAGAAGCCCCAAACAAGGGGGAGTATTGAGTTCTTTATTAAAAACTCAATACTCAAAAATCCGAACTACTTTCATCCCCTACTCTGATGGACTCTAACACAGATTTCCGGCGATCGAGCTTCGCCTCTACAGCCTTTTTTCAAGAGTTAGGAGCAGAATTAGTATTTACCCAAGACGCAAGGGGTCGATATCTATCTTTTTATTGGCAAAAAGCCGAACAGTACAACCTTACAGCAGAACAAATTGTCGATCGCCCCCTCAGCGAAACCCTGCAACCCATCCCCCCTGCGCCTTATCTCGATATCCTGCGGCGATCGCTCGAAACCCTCGTGCCGCAACGCTTCAGCTATCCATTTTGCCACGCCGGACAATATTTGCTCTTCGATTTGACACTCACTCCGGCGATCGACTCAAACGGCAAAGCTACAAAAGTATTAGTTATGGGAAGGCTGCTGTCTGACAAACCCGCAGACAGACGGCCCGACTCCCCAGAATTCATGCTCTATCGAGCTTTGCCATCCCCCTTGGACGCCCGCCCACAAATGCCGCTTCCAGCAAGCCGTATCCCCGGTCGATCGCTCCCTCCCTACTCGGAAATAGATCGTAAAATCATCTCCCAAATCGCTCAAAACCTGCACAAAACCCTCGATTTAGCCACCATTTGGCAGCAAACTGTTAACAGCTTGGGTCAAGTTTTGAACGCGAGTCGCTGCATCATCTGTTCCTACAAAAAAGACAGCGAAAATCTTGAAACATCCCCCTTACTTGCCTCGGAAAATCAGCAAAATTCGACCGCCACAGCAGCCGAATTACAACAGTCAATAGCTAGCTACCCCTCGCCCCCGCTTTCCCCAGCTCAAATCGAAAATCTCCAATCGAAAACTTTTAAAGTAGTAGCTGAGTACCGCCAAGAAGCTTACTCTTCTATGCTGGGAGTAGAACTGCGCGCAGCCGAACAGCCGGGGTGGATTCAAACTTTAGCCACCTTAAAACCAGTAGCAGTCGATTACGCCTCCCCCGCCGCCGATCCCTTCCACCGCCATTCCGTGCTCGTAGCAGCTACCTCCTATGAAGACCAACCCAATGCACTGATATGTTTGCACCGCTGTGGCAGTTCCCCTCCATGGAGTCCAGTCGAACTCGAATTCGCCCGCGAGTTAGTCGCTCAAGTCGGCAGTGCGATCGCCCACGCTACACTTTACCAAGAATTAGAACAGGCCCGCGCCGAAGCCGTAGCTCTTTCCCAACTTAAAAGTCAATTTCTTGCTAATACTTCTCATGAACTCCGCACCCCCCTCAACGGCATCCTAGGCTTCCTAAAACTGCTTATGGACGGCATGGCAGATGACCCCGAAGAAGCGCACCAATTTATCGAAGAAGCTTACCGATCAGCAGTACATTTGTTCAATGTGATTAACGATATTTTGGATGTCGCTAAAATTGAAGCTGGCAAAATGGAGTTAGACCTCGCTCCCGTCAAACTCGGTGAACTGTTGCAACAAGTTGAGGATTTTACACGGGTTCAAGTCGAGCAAAAGCGATTGCAATTTCAAATCCAAAAACCCCCTGTGGAGGACGAGATTATTTTGTATGGCAACTACCAACGCCTGCTTCAAGTAATCTTGAACCTCACGGGCAATGCCATTAAATTTACCGGGGAAGGGGGAATTCGCATCAGTGCCGAAATTATTAAGAAAAAGGTGACTGTTCACAACCAGCAGTTCCCCGGAATGGTGAAAATCCGAGTCGCTGATACTGGCATTGGCGTTTCTCTCGACAAGCAGGATAAATTATTTGAGTCGTTTTTTCAGGTAGACGGCGCTCGTACCAGGCAATACGGCGGCACGGGTTTGGGATTGGCTATTTCTCAAAAACTGGTAGAAGCAATGGGGGGTACAGTAAATTTTTACAGTATGGGGGAAGGACTCGGCTCGACGGTTACTTTTACTGTGCCTCTTTATCAAGAACCACTATTTAAAAATTAATCATATCGATTCCGGTGCAACCGGCATCATTGTTGACTGTTGACTGTTGGCTGTTGACTGTTGACTGTTGAAGGAGGGGTCAAAAAAATGAAAATTGCGCGAATTATTTGTGGGCATCTTGATTAGACTTTACGCGCGACGATGAAGGACGGATTTGATATTATTCCGGCGCAGCCGGAATTGATATTACCAATTACCAATTACCAATTACCAATTACCAAAGTGTACCTTACTCACTTAAAAATTGCTATATTCCTGTATTCGTAAGTTATGTTTCGTGAATAAAAGTCATCGATAATTGGTAATTATCCTACAAACACAGTTCGATCGCCCACCAGCGTATCAATTTTGACAATCAAGCATCCAGGATACCCGCCACGTGATTCATCCGTCCAGAAATAAAAAACCTGTATCCGATGAAACTTGCCGAACGTATTTATCTCGCGCAAGTCAATGCTTCAATTCTAAAATCTCAAATCTAAAATCTAAAATCTAAAATCTAAAATCTAAAATCGATTGACTTTTATCCGTCGCCAAGCTCCCTTTTTGGGAGTTTTGGGATCATATTGATCACCCACGCTACTTCTGATCCCCACCCAGAATTGGCATAAATCAAATCCGGGGGATACGGATAACAGCTCATCTTTAATCTGTCGGCTGGAAGCTCACACCTCCGAGTAAACCCCCATAAACCGCCAACTTTACAAGAACTTCATGCCTACTTTTAGCACTGATTCAGCTTTTCAATCCCCTACTGTCAAGGATTTTTAAGAAAACAGGATGCTCTCTCTTCTATGTGAAAATCATAAAGATCTTGTAAAGACACCGCAAATACTTAGTAATGTTTGACGGTCTGTGGCAATATTTAAGTAGAATTACGTAATCCATAAGTCTGACAGAGGCTGGCTGGCAAATTCAGTAACTCCCAGCCCTGTTGCCGGAGTGGTAAACTTTTGCCAGTCTAGTAGAAAAAGGGTTGCTATGAATCAGCAAATATCAGCTCAATCGCAAAAGCTTTTACTCCAAATTGGCAGAAATATTCGTCGCACCTTGGATCTCAATACCATCTGGCAGCAAACAGTTAACACTCTGGGAGAAACACTAGGCGTCAGCCGCTGTATCCTTTGTCCCTATGAAAGTTCTAGCCTGCAAGTCAAAGTAGCTGCTGAATACTGCCAAGAACCATTTTTACCCATGCTGGGAATGGAAATCTCGCTCACAGCAGCACCTCATTTCCTTCAAGCTCTAGCCACCCTCGAACCGGTGGTAGTAGACTCCTTTGCAGCCAATGACCATTTTGGGCCGCAGTCGCTGCTAGTGGTGGCTACCGCTTACCAAGAGCAAGCTAACGGCATAATTAGCTTGCATCAGTGCAAGGGTCGATCGTCCGGGAAGGGTAAGACCGATCAACCTTGGACTCAATGCCAGATCGAATTCGCACAAGAACTTGCCGAGCAAGTAGGAAGTGCGATCGCCCTCGCCACCCTGTACCAAAAGGAAAGCAAGCGAGTACAAGGACTATCCCAGCTCAAAAAGCAATTTTTGTTGAAGGCGTCCCACGAGCTCCGCACTCCCCTAAATCACATCATCGGCTATCTACAACTAACCATAGACGACCAAGCTGACGATCCCATAGAGGAGAGAGATTTTATCGAAGAAGCTCACCGTTCGGCTATCCACCTTTCTCAGGTAATTTCCAATATCTTAGATTACATTGAGTTAAGTGAAGCTTGCCAAACTCACGCAGAGTTAGCCACTTTCAGGAGTCAGGAAAAATCGGGGCATCAGTAAACCTTCTAGTGGCGTATTTAACAAGTCTAATATTTACGTTTCCACAAGTTTTACCAGGAAAAACCTGACACTTTATCGATAGATTCCCTCAATAAATTCGATAGCTGGTTCATCAATTATTTTTAGGGAATTATAGTTTTACACAGTACAGCATAGCAACTACTACACGTAGTAAGCTGTCGAGCATTTAAATTACATATTGTCGGTTCCCCGTTTCCCGTTTCCTGTTCCCTTTCACCAAATCCTCACACCCTATTTAAATGCACAACAGCTTAGGGCGGTGTATTTATCATATTATGTCCGCTCGAACGACTCACATCAAATAGGTTATTTGACCGGAAAGGATATTGCAAGCATAAGATTACACTTTTGCACTTTTAATGCTTATAACTTGTGCTTGATAGAATTACCCGTCGCCCTTTTTTTTCGGAGCTTTTGGAGGGCTGACATAGCGCGCCCAAAAAGGTTCCTCCATATCTTTCATCGCTGCTAGTTTTTGGCGCTCTTCCTCTATGCGCTTGCGTTCTGAGAGATCAGAAAATATGTTAATACTGCCGACAGTCTGGCCGCCCGCATCTCGCACAGGTGCGGCAAACAGCCAAACATCGATCGAACTACCGTCTTTTTTCAACAAAGATATTTCCAAACCGTTTTGCGGTTTGCCATTAGACGCAGACTTTAGCAGCGCGTAAAAATCTTGCTTTTGGCCTTCAGGAATATTCGGTAAAGGTTTCCCTAAAACCTCAGCCGCAGTCCAGCCAAAAAGTTGTTCAGCGGCGCGGTTCCAAACAACGGTATTGCCGTCATTGCTGGTACAGTTAATCGCCAGTGGCGCCGAGGCTATCTGGGCTTGCAAAACTTGGTTAACGAGTTGCAGTTTCAATTCTACTTGCTTGCGATCAGTAATTTCCTGACAAGCGCCCCACAAACGGACAACCCGTTCAGAAGTTTTGTCCCACACCACTTGCCAGTAGTCCCGCACCCAGCGCACCTCGCCTTTGTGATTAATAATGCGATACTCATTAGCTCCAGTGCGGCTGAAAGTACAGCCTTCTAATTGTTTAATTAACATTTCCCTGTCGTCGGGATGAACGAGTTCGGAGTTCCACCAACCAAAGGATTCTAATTCTTCAGGAACGATCCCGGCGCAGCGCTCAAAAGCTTCTGTCGCCCACTCGCAGGCGAACTTACCGTCGGGCAGTCCCTTAAAAGAATAGGCAAAATCCGAAGTAATTTGCGACATAACTCTGTAGTGGAGTTCCGACTCTCGGACAGCGATTTCCGCTTGCTTTCGTTCCCCTATTTCCCGCGAATAAATTATAATTCCCTGCACGCTAGAATCGTAAAGCAAACTGTTACCTATCGACTCCATGTAGATCCAAGAACCGTCAGCGTGGCGTTTCCGATATTCAATTGCCCCCCCAATTCCGGGAGCTTCTAACAACTTACCAAAATACGTCTGCCAAGCCAGCAAATCGTCTGGATGGATTAACTCGCCGTGAAATTTGCCAATTCTTTCTTCTGGATTGTAACCCAAAAGCCGCTGTAGAGCTCCGCTGTGGTATCGAACTCGTCCGTCGGAGCCAATAATGCTAATTAGATCGGGAGAATTACGCAGCATAGCTTGCAGTTTAGCTTCGCTTTTAATTAACGCTTGATTGTCCCTGCGATGCTGGCTGATTTGTTTTTCTAACTGCTCCCGTAGCTGTCTGATTTGCCCTACTTGCTGGGATACAGTGCGTTCCAAGAGGCGATTATTTTTTTCAATTTCAACCAGCTTGGCCGCGTTATATGTCGCGCTTTCAAACAGGTTGCTTGCTGCTATTTCCTGCAAAGAATTTGATAAATCCTCCAAAAATTTTGTGAAAATTGCCTGATGCGGGTGTGGCAATTCCCTAGCTTGTTCCTGCAATGTTTCTAAGTGTTTGTAGACAGTTTCTAGCATTTTATTAAGGGGGGAATCTAATAGTTGCCTGCGGGTGCAACCCCTAAAAAGCGGACACAAGTTTTTTCAACATAACCCATAACAAAGACTGGTAGGTGGCGATCGACCCATCGCGCTCTCAATAACCAGGAATTTTGGGACTTTATCTTCAAATCATAGCAACCGATAGAGACAGTAAATTCTGGTTGCGCCCTAATTTCCAGCCCAGCCGCACCCCCAAGAAGTGCTCGCCAGGAGTGCGGGTAACTCCCCTACCCAGTGAATGTAGGGCTTCTCGCGGTTAAGCTAAACTAGATGGGTGTCAAGAGAAAGAGGGATTTATGACAGAGCAAGCCAACGCTCGCGATTTGTTTCGCGCTGCTTACGAACACCGCTATACCTGGGATGCCAATTTTCCCGGTTACAGTGCCGATATTGAACTCAAACAGGGCGACGAAGTATATACGGGTCATGT
The DNA here is from genome assembly GCF_036705085.1 of Microcoleus sp. B6-A1. NCBI lineage: Bacteria > Bacillati > Cyanobacteriota > Cyanophyceae > Oscillatoriales > Microcoleaceae > Microcoleus > Microcoleus sp. B6-A1. The sequence continues at coordinate 27,321 of NZ_JAUBTU010000075.1, read as the reverse complement.
TTCCATCAAACCCGACATGAGCGTGGAAGTCAGCGGCATTGAAGATGAGGAAGTGCAGCAAAGCGTCTACACCCAAATGCGCGATATTGTCACCCACCGCAAACGATCGACATTTGAAAAATCTCACGGCAAAAATACCTTCACCCTGGGCGAGAAGGACAGCACCGACGCTGTGGACATCTTGGTGCAAGGCGACTCAATGGGTTCGAATTATAAAATCCGAGGTCTCTCAATTTGTCAAGTCAGCCGGGTGATGGGCCGCATGGCTTTCGTAATTGACACGCACAAAAGCTTAGAGACACCCGAAGGTTCTTTGGCTACCCACTACGATGCCGTTTTCCGCAACCCCCAAACAGACGAAATTATCAAAGAACTCGAATTTGAAGATACCTTTGAGAAGATAGGCGACTATTATGTCATGACAAAGCAAGTAGTTCGAGCAAAAGAAAAAGGTCAACTGACAACAACCGAGTTCAACTACTCCCACGTCAAACTGCTAGAACCAGCAGTAGTGTAGCGCGATCAAAAACCCGATTTCTTAAATAAAAGGGTTTTTTTGGTTAACGTATCAGAATCAACTTGATTTGGCGGCAAGTAACGCTACGATCGAACGAGAGAGCTAATTGGGATCGAGCATCAGCGTAAGGAACCCCACGCCTAAAGGCGGAGGCTTTTAAGACTGTCCGGCTCTTTGAGCGGGATTGAATCGAGAGCTTACCTTACCAGCCTAAGTCTTTACTGACTACGTTTTTTGAGTCACGACACCGGAGAATGCGAAGCTAGTTTTCCGCTCTGTCGCTAGTGGTTAAACATCTGTACAAGGGTTAAGGACGTGCTGCTAGCCTAACAAGCTCTTAAAACATTGGCGAAGCTAACATTACCCCGCAAGGGAGTTTGAGGCAACCATACCTCACTGGAGAGGCAACCATACCTCTCCAACCCCGAAAGGGGATTTTAATGCGACGGTCGTCGCTGCCGCTGTCCTCCCCATGCCTAAAGTCAGGGGCTTCTCGCTCGTTTTTCGGTGACAGAAACCGGGTTTGCTGCAGCCAGCTCATTTGAGTACGCAAGTCTTTTATCAAAAAACCCGGTTTCTTAAATCCCGCGCGGGTTGAGAATGCTGTCCTTGATTCAAATCGAACTTTCATCAACTGCAAGAAATCATCACAGAGGCGAAATATGACACTAGCACTAACCAGAGATAACGTCGAAACAGTTCTCGATGAAATGCGCCCCTACCTAATATCGGACGGCGGCAACGTCGAGCTCGTAGAAATTGAGGGCCCAGTCGTACACCTGAGACTGCAAGGAGCTTGTGGCTCTTGCCCGAGTTCCACAATGACTCTGAGAATGGGTATTGAACGTCGCCTGCGCGAGGCTATCCCAGAAATTGCCGAAGTCGAACAGGTAATGTAATTAGTCAGTTGGCAGTTGGCAGTTGGCAGTTGGCAGTTGGCAATTGGCAGTTGGCTGTTGACAGTTGGCTGTTGGCTGTTGACTGTTACCAATTACCAGTTGACTGTTGACTGTTGACTGTTGACTGTTGACTGTTGATTGTTGACTGTTACCAATTACCAAATTTAATTGCCAATTACCAATTACCAAATTTAATTACCAATTACCAATTACTAAATTCAATGTCTCACCCCCTTTATGTAGCCTTCATTTGGCACCAACACCAACCGCTCTACAAATCCAGAGTATCAGCTAGCACAGCAGCAGCTCAGTACCGACTGCCTTGGGTGCGCTTGCACGGAGTCAAAGACTACTTGGATTTAGTGCTCCTCCTGGCAAAATATCCCAACCTGCATCAAACCGTAAACTTGGTTCCCTCCTTGATTTTGCAGATAGAAGACTGCATCGCAGACAAAGCATTAGACCCTTACTTGACGGTGACATTAAAGTCAGCAGAAATTTTAACCCTCCCAGAACAAGAGTTCATTTTAGAACACTTTTTTGACGCCAATTACCATACTCTGATTCAGCCACACCCCCGCTACGCTCAACTCTACACTCAGCGGCAGGAAAAAGGCATTCAGTGGTGTTTGGAAAACTGGAATTTGCAGGATTTTAGCGACTTGCTGGCCTGGCATAATTTAGCTTGGATTGACCCGCTGTTTTGGGACGACCCCGAGATTGCAGGGTGGCTGAAACAAGGACAAAATTTTAGTTTGGTAGACAGAAAAAACATCTACTCAAAACAAAAAGAAATTCTTGCCAGAATCATTCCCCAGCACCGTAAAATGCAAGCTGAGGGACAGTTGGAAGTCTCCACAACCCCCTACACGCACCCGATTTTACCGCTGCTTGCCGACACAAATGGCGGCCGCATAGCTATTCCAAACATGACGCTGCCACAACACCGGTTTCAGTGGGAAGAAGATATTCCCCGACACCTGAGAAAAGCCTGGGAAATGTATGAAGACCGGTTTGATTGCCAACCACGCGGTTTGTGGCCGTCGGAACAAGCAGTTAGCCCGGAAATTTTGCCCTACATTGCCAAACAAGGCTTTAAATGGATAGTCTCGGACGAAGCAGTTTTGGGGTGGACAATTAAACACTTTTTCAACCGAGACGCCACAGGGAATGTCTACGAACCAGAATTCTTATATCGCCCTTACCGTTTAGAAACTCCTGACGGTGATTTAGCCATAGTATTTAGAGACCACAGATTGTCCGACTTGATCGGGTTTACCTACGGTTCGATGGAACCGGAAAAAGCAGCATCAGATTTAGTGGGACACTTAGAAGCGATCGGCAGAACTCTCAAAAACCGACAACCCGACGGCCAAACAGCTTTAGAAAATCCCTGGTTAGTGACGATCGCCCTAGACGGCGAAAATTGCTGGGAATTCTATCCCCAAGACGGCAAACCGTTCTTAGAATCCCTCTATCAAACTCTCAGCGACAATCCAGATATCAAATTAGTCACAGTCTCGGAATTTCTCGACAAATTCCCAGCAACCGAAACAATTCCCGCAGCCCAACTGCACACCGGTTCCTGGGTGGACGGTTCCCTCACAACTTGGATCGGCGATCCCGCGAAAAATCGCGCTTGGGACATATTAGGGCCCGCCAGACAAATGCTGGCAAACCATCCAGAGGCCACAGAAGAAAGCAACCCAGAAGCTTGGGAAGCGCTTTATGCGGCCGAAGGTTCCGACTGGTTCTGGTGGTTTGGCGAAGGCCACACGTCGAACCAAGATGCCATGTTCGACCAGCTATTTCGGGAACACGTAGCGGGCATTTACGAAGCTCTCGGCGAGCCTGTACCCCCGGAAGTGCGACGGCAAGTAGAGGTGCACGAGGTTCAAGGCGACCACCTGCCGCTGAGCTTTATTCACCCGGTGATTGACGGTATCGGCAACGAACAGGATTGGGACAAAGCCGGTCGGATTGAAGTTGGGGGAGCAAGGGGTACGATGCACCGGAGTTCGGCAATTCAGCGCCTTTGGTACGGGGTTGACCACTTGAATTTTTACATTCGTGCCGACTTCAAGGTAGGGGTGCGGCCGGGAATTGATTGCCCGCAGCAGTTAAATTTGTTCTGGTTTTATCCCGATCGCACGATGAACAACAGTCTGATTCCGCTGTCGGGTTTACCTGACGAAGCACCGCTCAACTATCGATACCACCATCAGTTAGAGATTAATTTGCTGACGAAATCGATTTGGTTTCAGGAAGCAGAAGAGGGCGATCAGTGGCAGCCCCGCATTAGCCGCGCCCAAGTGGGAGTGGATAAATGTTTGGAGGTAGCAGTGCCCTGGGCGGATTTGCAGATTATGCCCGACTGGCAGGTGAGGCTGATTGCGGTTTTATCGGAAGGGAGTTGTTACTCTAGCTGTATGCCGTTCGATTCTTTGATTCCGATCGGAATGCCGTAAAAAGTCATTAGTCATTAGTCATTAGTCATTAGTCATTAGGCTGTAGGGGCGGGTTTCACCAGCTTTCATAGAACTGACAACCCAAATAAATATAAACCCGCCCCCTGAATTAGTCAACAGTCATTAGTCATTAGTCATTAGTCATTAGTCATTAGTCATTAGTGATTTTTTGAACCAACAAACAATTAAATAATTATCAAATTATATCAAATTGGGGATTCTACTCTGGCTACCTAATGCCTTGATAATTTCGGTCGCATCCGGTCGAGCGAGGACTATAAAATATGTCTGTAATGAGGGATTCATCACTCATAAAAAAGAGGGATAAAGTCATCACTACAAACCTTATTGTAATAGTTGATTTACCGGAAATCATATCATTAGTCATGGGGAAATTAACAAACTAATGAGCCGCATTTTACTCTTGGTCGATCGCCACCAACAACTTAATTTGCCGATCGCCCACCTCAACACCGAGCATGAGGTGATTGTACTCGATCGCGCTTTAAATCCCAACTCCGAATTTCCCATTCCCCAAATCGCTTTTGACTTGTGCATTCTCGACGAGGAAAATTTCGATCGGATCGGGCCGCTGGTAGAATCATTAAAAACTGCCGCCGAGCCGATATTTTTACCCTTTTTGCTTGTTAGTAAATCCCAAACGCCTGCTCTTGCTGAGCAGCCATTTTCGCAGCAGGCAAAACAACTCGAACGCAGAATAGACGATTTGATAGTAAGTCCCGTCGAACCCACCCAACTGCATTTGCGGGTAGAGAATTTGTTAGCCCGCAGGTGGCTGTCGCTAGAACTCCACAGACTTCAGGAAGTAATTAAAGAACAGACTTTTACAGAAAGTTTGTTAAAGGACTCGCTGCAAACGGCAAACGAAAACCTGCAACGGGAAATCGCCAAGCGGGCGGAGGTAGAAACTGCACTGCGAGAAAACTCCTATCTCAACTCGCTGATCAATGCCATGCCAGATATTGTCTGCTTCAAAGATGGCGAGGGCAGGTGGCAGGAGGCAAATCAAGCGATATTGGAAGTTTTCGGGCTAGAAAAAATAGACTACCGCGGCCTCAAAGATTCTCAGCTAGGAGAACTCAGCATTTTTTACCGCGAGGCCCTACAGGCTTGCGAGGTCAGCGATAGAGAAGCGTGGGAAAAAGGTGAGCTTTCTAGGGGAGAAGAAGTGATTCCCCGCTCAAACGGTACTGTGAAAATCTACGACGTGATTAAAGTACCCGTATTTCACCCCGACGGCAGACGCAAAAGTATAGTGATTTTGGGTCGGGACATTACCGAACACAAGCAAACTAGAGACGAACTCGTGCGCTTGGCGTCGATTGTCGAGTCTTCCGACGACGGCATCGTCGGCAAAACTCTCACGGGGACAATTCAGAGCTGGAACGCAGGAGCAGAGAAGATTTACGGCTACTGTGCGGCGGAAATCAAGGGGCAGTCGATCGAGATTTTAGCCATACCCGAACGCCCCAAGGAAATGCCTCAAATATTGGAAAATATTAGGGCTGGAGCCACCATCGACCATTACGAAACCGTGCACTTGCGGAAAGATGGCCAACAGATAGATGTGTCCCTGACGATTTCTCCGATTAAAGACGCGACTGGAGCGGTAACGGGCGTTTCGACAATCTCTCGCGACATCAGCGACAGCAAGCGAGTGGAAAAAGCCTTTGAACAACTCCGCCACCAAACAGAAATGATTTTGTTCTCCGCAGGAGAAGGAATTTGCGGGTTGAACAAACAGGGAAAAGTAACTTTTGTCAATCCTGCGGCTGTGAGAATGGCTGGGTGCGAATCGAAGCAATTGATCGATCGACCACTCTATGAAAGCTTACACCGTTCACAGCAAGAATGCTCAAGGGCGATCAAGCAACTGTCACCTGCAACAGACATCAATTCAGGGTCGGAACTTGTCCCACACTGCGCCGCACAGCAGGCGGGCAAACTGCTGCCGAACCGGGTAAGTTCTCAAATTTTAGCCACCTTGGAAGACGGAGAGGCGCGGCGCGTCACCGATGAGATTTTTTGGCGGCGAGACGGCAGCAGTTTTCCGGTTGAGTACGTTGTCGCTCCGATGCGAGAACAAGGCGAAATTATTGGAGCTGTAGTGACTTTTAAAGATATCACGGAGCAGCTTGCCGTCGAGCGCATGAAAGATGAATTCATCTCTGTTGTCAGCCACGAACTGCGGACACCCATGACCTCAATTCACGGCGCTCTCGGCCTCCTCAACAGCGGTCTGCTGGACGCTTACCCCCAGAAAGCTAAGCGGATGCTGGAGATTGCTGTCACTAACACTGACCGTTTGGTGCGCTTGGTCAACGACATCTTAGATTTAGAGCGGATGGAGTCGAGTTACAGCACTGCTATCAAACAAACTTGCAATGTGGCTGAGCTGATGTTGCAGGCGGCTGACGAGATGCAGGGAATGGCTCAGCAGGCGGGAGTTACTCTGTCGGTGAAGCCTGTGGGGGCGCAATTGCAAGCTGTTCCCGATCGGCTAATTCAAGCCTTGACAAATTTACTCAGTAATGCTATTAAATTTTCTCCCTCCGGCGCTACGGTTTGGCTGAGCGGGGAGTTGACCCACAATCTGGATTTGGCAGAAAAAGCAGCGCACAAGTCGGTGTCGTCTCCGTCTTTGTTGTCTCCTGAGCCGACCGCCGCGCATCCGCATTTGTCAGGGACGAGTTCATGGTACATCGTGATTGCTGTGAAAGACCAAGGGCGGGGTATTCCGCCAGACAAGCTGGAGATGGTCTTTGAACGCTTTCAACAGGTGGATGCTTCTGATTCTCGCCAGAAGGGAGGTACTGGTTTGGGGCTGGCTATTTGTCGCAGTATCGTGCAGCAGCACGGGGGGCGGATGTGGGTGGAGAGCGTTGTGGGGGAGGGCAGCACTTTTTTCTTAACTCTGCCAGTTTTAAGGGAGGGGCTTGCAACTGAAAGTTAATTTCTACTCATCAGGTGTACCCAAAGTTAGTGATTTTCTGCAGATTGTTCGATCGAGTCATCGACAAACAATCTCAGCCTTTTCTGCTGTTTGGGGACTGCGGGCAAAAAGCACAATTTGAGGTCGAAAAGCGGCTTTTTTTGGGTGGGATATTTTACAGCAACCGCGCCACAGGGTGAGGACGTTCTTAGTTGAAACCCTGGCTGTCGATTACAACTTCGGTCTTCCTTGTTCCTTCTTCCTTCAACATCTGCTATACAGTTTTGAAAATTTACTGTACAGTCCGATCGGCTAAGATAATTTGCTTTATAAAATATTCGCATTTCGCCTCTAATCTGTGATCAGTTCTCCTTGCTAAAAAAATGTTAATTTTGACTGCCAAGCGCATCTTGGTTATTGACGATGCGGAAGATATTCGGGAAGTAGCTCAAGTCAGTCTTGAACTCGTGGGCGGCTGGGAAGTCCTGACAGCGAGTTCGGGCCGCGAGGGCGTTGCTAAGGCTCTTGCCGAACAGCCTGATGCTATTCTATTGGACGTGATGATGCCCGACCAAGACGGGCCTACTACTTTTTTACAGTTACAAGCTAATAAGGCTACGCAGCACATTCCGGTAATTTTATTGACTGCTAAGGCTCTGGCTGGGGACAGGCGGATGTTCGCGGATTTGGGGGTTGTGAGCGTGATTGCTAAGCCTTTTGAACCGATGTTTTTGGCGGCTCAGGTCGCTGAAGCTTTGGGCTGGGAGCAAGAATAGATCGATCGCCCGCCTTGAATTGTGCAGCTTTTCAAGCAGTAGTTTTGCAGGCAAAGAGAGTTAAAAAAACTTGGTTTTTTTGGTATGGTTCCTTAGATAGAATCAGGGCGATCGGACAGGATATATGTAGCGACTTAGGCGCCGTGCCTTTCGTCCTGCCAGCTTAAGACTCAAAACCTCAGTCCGGTATCAGTTTCCACCCTGTCGGTATTGGGGTGAAATTGATACCAATTAGGGATGCCTAAATCCCTATTGGTAGTGCGTCCATTTAACCGGATTCGACCTCAGCCATGAACTGAATATTCCTGTGGATTTATCGGGCTAATATAAGCTGGCAGGAGTATTTTACTTTTTGTGACAACTCACTCGTCTTCATAAGTTCTTCAGGTTTTAGTTTTATGTTTAAGCAGAACGTCAGGGATCGCTCCTGACTGTTGACAGACACATTGGGAGAAGACGATTATGCCCTCAGCTTACATTTTGCTACTAATAGTTTCTCTGGCAGCAGTCTGGGTTTACTGGCAAACCTCTCAAGATATTTTTGTGCTTGTGGCTTGGGCCGGGCTGGGTTGTTTTATTTGGGGTTTCTCTTGGGCTCCTTGGAGCGTTCAGCTTTTGATTGTGGTGTTACTGTTGGGCCTCCAAAAGTGCTACTTGCGCGGCGCTCAAAGCTGTGAGTGAAAGAGATTTTTTATTTTTGTGCCTGGAATTGAGATGTGCAGGCCTTCGTGAATCTCTCTAATGATTGGGTTATCGCTCCATATCTTCAAAAAAGGCTTAAAATATCATGAATAGTTGCCCTTGTTGCTCCTCTAAATTGCTCCGCCACGCTCGCCACAATCGCGTTTATTGGTTCTGCTCGCACTGCTGGCAGGAAATGCCCGATCTATCGGAGATGATTTTACTTAACAGCGTGCGGAATCACAAACGCGATGGTTTGGTGAAGGTTGCGACTTTGACTCCTAAATTGAGGATTTTTGATTCTGTAGAAATTGCTTAGTTTCCTGGAGTTAGTCTCGCGATAAATATTGAGACTGAAAAGATTTTTGTTTGTACTCTCTGTGGGATTTTTGGATAAAAAATGCACTCATCCCCTTCCGTGTGAAGTGAAGGGGACTTATTAGCGGGGGGGATGAGTGCACTTGTGATGGGGTCGATCGCCCGACTGAATTTCAGCTATTGTATGCAGTTAAGCTGATTACATCAAACCGATTTGAGAGAGAATGCCTTGACCGGTGATGTATTCGGTAGCTAAGCCGATAACGAAGCCCAACATAGCCAAACGGCCGTTCCAGGTTTCAGCAAACTCAGTGAAGCCAACTTTTGCGTCTTTGTTTTCCATGACCATAAACCTCGTTTAATTTCAACCTTATGTAACTAAACTTAACACAGCAGTATAAAGTTTGCAACATATTTTTACATTGGGTTTTTACGACTTAGGCATGGGGGCCCAGAAACCGGGTTTTTTACCCAATCTGCGGGCTGTAACGCGTTTTCTCGTAAAAAACCCGGTTTCTTTGGTTGTGATGCGTCCAGGACTGTCTGAAAAAAATCAGGTAAATGTACCACTAGCCCTTGACATCCGATACTTAAACTGTTATGTTCCAATGATACAGCTCAGATAGACACCCGCATTCAAAAGCAAAGAGTGTTGGTTAAGTCGTCTCAGCGGTAGGATGTGCAGATTTCGGGTAAGCGTCCTAAAGCCCCGTTGATATAGACATTCAAGTTAATGTCGTTTCAACTGGAATAAATAGGTCAGTTGGCACGACATTTGTTTGAATTTCTATATCAACGGGTTTTTAGGACGCCTGTCCGAAATCTGCATATCCTATCGCTGAGACGCTAACCAAGCAAGTACACACTAAATTAATAGTATGTAAGTCAAGAGTTTTGTTAAATGGGAAATGTCCCTCTTGAGCAAACTCAAAAACAATACTTCTTTGGTTAGATGCTTAATTTATTGATGCTGTCCTGCAAACATAGTTTTAGGACACAGAAAAATGACGAACCATCATTCAATCATTGGCAAACAGACCAAGCAGTCTCAGGCTTTAGTTTCTATTTACGTCGATCTTCAGAATGCAAACTCTATTAAACATCTAGGTAGTCTATTGCTAGAATTTGCCAAATTTCAGGGGAGCTTAATTGACGCAAAAGTCTACTACAATTCACTCTGTCCCGATCAAGTCTCTGCAAAAGACAAGCTACAAAACGTTGGTTTTAAATGTATCGATGTTCCCTGTCCTCTAAAAAATAGTGCAGATAATCAATTGATAGCTGACTGTCTTGAGGATATTGACAGCAATCAGTCTCCCGATACAGTTATCCTTTTATCAGGAGATGGGGACTTTATAAAATTGGTTCGCAACCTGCAAAAATTGGACAAAAAAGTTATAGTCTTTGCTGAGCAAGGTCAGATCAAACAAAGGCTGAAAGAACTTGTGGGTAGTGACTTCCACTTTCTGGATGAATTGCCTAGCTTGGTAGCGTCCAAGACTCAGCAGCAGATACAAAATATTCAGTGTCAACTCACTTACAGTGAGGCAGTTGAGTATTTGATGGAAGCTATAAAAACAGCATTAAGCAAAGGGAAGGGTACAGGATTAGGTTTTATTAACAACCTAATGTTGCAGCTTTTTCCCAAGTATCAGGGAGTAACTTTTGTCTGCCAACATCAGGGAAAAACATTTTCACGCTTTAGCGAGTTGGTTAAGGCTGCCGTGAAAGATGGAAAAATCCGATTGCAGGATCAGCAATTGTTTGTAATAGAAGCAGATAAATTATCTGCATAAAGTGGCACAGTCCGCCAGGGAATGAATTCCCTGTCTAATAGCTAAAGTCGGTTAAAACCGACTGACAGTTAAAAAACACAATCTTCAGTCCTCTTAAGAGGACTTTAGCTATGAGCCAGGGGTTTTAACCCCTGGCGGACTGACGGAGTAACCGACTAATAGTAGATAGAACCGCCAAATATCTGTTAAAATTTACCTCACCGCAGATAGCAAAAATCCAGTTTATTTGATAAACTAGATTCTCCAAACCAACCGCTATCTGCGGCTATTTCATGTCCACATAATAACACCAAACTCCAAAAACAATAACCCTTAAAAAAATCTCATGCCATTAACTAATCCAACACAAGAACTCCAAATTACCCTTCCCGAATTCAACAATGAAAAACTGCTGCGCCAAGCGCTCACCCACCGTTCCTACGTCAACGAAAACCCCACATTCCGCGAAGAAGACAACGAACGCTTAGAATTTCTCGGCGATGCTTTGCTGACTTTTCTCAGCGGCGAATATCTCTATCAGCGTCATCCAGAAATGGGAGAAGACCAACTGACTCGCCGGCGTTCTGCATTAGTAGATGAAAAACAATTAGCCAGATTTGCTACTGAAATAGGTTTAGACTTAAAAATGCGGCTCGGAAAAGGAGCTTATCGAGAAGGTGGGATTACTAATCCAAATTTGCTCAGCAGCACTTTTGAAGCATTTATTGGCGCTTACTATCTCGACACGCAAGACATGGATAAAGTTCGCAGCTTTGTGCAACGAATGTTTGATTCTGTTCCCGAAAATGTTGTGGAAACTCGATCGACTGTAGACTCGAAAAATCGCTTTCAAGAATGGGTACAGGCCAATGGTGACACGACTCCCCCCAAATACGTGACAGTCCAAGCAGGAGGCACACCCCACAAGCCGGAATTTATCGCTAAAGTTTATGTTGCAGAGAAACTCTATGGAGAAGGTAAAGGCAAAAGCAAAAAAGATGCTGAGAAAAATGCGGCCGAAGATGCGCTAGCAAAGCTGAAAAAACGCGGACTGATCTAAACTTGAAAACATTGGTAAAAACTACTAGCTTTTTTGTGCGATTCCGGCGTTGGCCAAGCCCTCGAAGACGATCGCCCGAATTGATTGCCAGAGCACACAATGGGCTATAATCAGGACTTGTGCAAGTGTTACCGCCGTCGATCGAGGGTTGCAAGGGCAGAAATTCGTTGACGAGTCGCCGAGTGTCGATCGTAATTTTGGGAAATATCAGAGCAATTCATGTCTACTCAAAACCAGACTACCCTAACTGTTGAAGAAGCACAGCAAATCCTCAAAGATTTTACTTGTCTGGATATGCAATCTGTAGCATCGCCGCTGGAAAAACAGGCACTCCGTCAAGCGATTTTGCTGGTAGCAAGTTTGTCGGATTATCAAATGTTGGGAGTGTGCGCTTCTTCGACGGATGAGGGGTTTTTAGCTTTAGAAGCTTATTTAAAAGCTTTGGGATATCAAGCTGTTTTAGATCCCAATGCTGTCTCGACCTTTGCTGACTCGGTTTATATTAAGTTCAATACTTTGAAGGGGTCGTATTATGTTGACGGCTATCCCGGAACTTACCGGGGCGTTTTGATTTCTTGTCAATCTTCCTCAGAAGATGGAGTTAGTGGCACTTACGGTCATTTACCTCTCGATTTATTTGTTGATTAATTTGTCAGTAGTCAGTAGTCAGTAGTCAGTAGTCAGTAGTCAGTCGATCGACTAAATTGAATCAAAAACTGACTGAAAGCATCCAGGATACAAGCCCCCGAATTTATCCGTGGGGTCAATGCTTCAATCTAAAATCTAAAATTTAAAATCTAAAATCGATTGACTGATGCACCTTACTAAGCTGTAGGGTGCGTCAGCCCGCCCTTCAATTCAGTTGAATCTCATATGTTGCACCATTCTCAATTAGCCTTTTAGGAACAGGCTTTTCGGCCTGTTCCACAAGAAAATTTATCTTTTGTGGAACGGGCCGGAGAGCCCGTTTTTGAGAATGGTGCAAGATGTAAGTTGAATCAAACACCGACTGACGCACCTTACTAAAATTAACCCTTACCAACGATCAATTCTGCCTCTGGTGCCGATGTGGTTTCTTCGGGCGGCAGTCCCAAAATATCGCTGTACAAGTTGATGTATTTCCGGGCCGAAATATCCCAGCTAAAATCTTCTCTCATGCCGCGCTGTTGCAGTTCTCTCCACTTATCTTTGTAGCGGAAACCTTCCCAAGTTCTGATCATGCAGGTGAACAAGTCGAGGGGTTCGTAGCGATCGAAACAGTAACCGGTACCTGTATTGTCGATCGGGTTGTTGTGGGAAACGGTATCGACTAAACCGCCGGTGCGACGAACCATTGGCACGCACCCGTAGCGGAGGGCGAGCATTTGGCTAATGCCGCAGGGCTCGAAACGGCTGGGCATCAGGAAGCTGTCGCAGCCTGCGTAAACGCGCCGGGAAAGGGCCTCGTTGTAAAGTAGTTGGGTGGACATCCTACCGGGATAGCGGGCTGTCATTTGCCAGAGTTGGGTTTCGTAGTAGCGATCGCCCGTTCCGAGTACAATAAATTGAGCGTCCGTATAGGCCATGAACAGATCGAGCATTTGAATTATCAAATCCAATCCCTTCTGTTCTACCAGCCTTGTCACCATGCCGATCAAAAAGGCATTTTTATTTACTTCCAAGCCGACTTCTTCTTGCAGCGCAATTTTATTAGCGGGGCGCTTTTCAATAGTATCAACACTAAATTGTTGATGGAGGTACTTGTCAGTTGCCGGGTTGTAAGATTCTGTATCAATTCCATTCAAAATGCCCGATACTTTACCGCCGAGGTAAGACAGCAAACCTTCCAAAGTTTCCCCATAAGCTGGGGTTTTGATTTGCTCGGCGTAAGTCGGTGAAACTGTATTTACGCGATCGGCAAACTGTACTGCTGCAGCCATTGTATTGTGACCTTGCATATACCAAGGACACCAAGTCATCTGCTCCAAACGCCAGCGCCACGGCCCTTGATAAGCTAAATTGTGAATAGTAAAAACCGTGCTGATATCGGGATCTTGGCTCATCCAAACAGGTATCATCCCCGTATGCCAGTCGTGACAGTGGATAATTTGGGGCTTCCAATGATTCCAGGCAAATTCAGCCGCAGCATTGGCAAAGAAAGTGAACCTCCAATCTTCATCTAAACCGCCGTAAACGCGGCGTGGCAAGAAAGATGGATGTTGTAATAAGTATAAAGGTACATCGGTTCCCGGCAAAACAGTTTCAAACACCGAGAAGCTTTGGAACATGGCAGACCCATCCCAAACAGGTTTTTTGGGAACGTCCATTTTGTCGGGAACGAAACCGTAGTAGGGCATGAAGATGCGGACATCGTGGCCCATGCGCCGCAGAAATTTCGGCAAAGCGCCGACGACATCGCCCATACCGCCCACTTTGGCGAGGGGTGATGCTTCGGCGGATACAAATAAAATACGCATTATTTTTTTGTGTTCCTTGAGGTAGTTAGTCTAGATTAAGTTTAAATGGGGAGTGGCACAATATTAACGCGCCTGCCAAAAACAAGTTTGACACTCCCCGGTCTAAAGACGCGGGGATTCTTAAGGACAAGCTTTGGGGGATGAATCCCGCCAAAGTTTAATTCTTAAAGGGTTCGTCAGCAGCCCACTACCCACTCGCTTAATAATTAAGTCTGTGGCTACTTTTGATTTCCGAATGATGTTCCCTGCACCGTTAGTATCTGCATTGATCAATAATCCAGTGCTAGAACGGTACAATCCTCTTTTGATTCTTTTGCCCGATGGCTGCCAATTGTCGGGTTTTTCACCGACTTTCACTGGCAGAAAATCTCGGTCTAAAAAACTCGATTTTGATGTGTAAGATTCATCTTGATCTACAAATCGCCATCCCATTAAGTCGCATTCTTGCTGCAATCTTTCCTTGACTTTAGCGGTAGGAATTTGAACAAAACTCTGATTGGTCTTACCTCCCATATTAACTTCTTGCTTTTGTCCTTTATTCCAGCCAAAAACTATGACGTTAATTTGGTTATTTTTGCAATAATTTACGATAGTGCTGACTGCTTTATTAACCGCATCTCTCATTCTGCGGGCGCGAGTTTCCGATAACTGTTGCAGTCTTTTTGACGAAAAGCCTTGAGGTAATTTATGTCGGGCGTGTTCAGATTGAAGAAAAGCTTTTCGTTTGTTAAACCATTGATTCCAAGACTTCAACTTATGACCATCAATAATGAAAGGGTTGGCATTGCTAGAGACACAGGTTAACCAATTGTTGATGCCATGATCGATGCCCAAAACTCCTGTTACTTCGAGACTGCACAGGCGAGCCTGTTCAGTTAGACTTTCGTGGACATACTCAATCCAGACCTGACCGTTTCTAGGGATCAGCCTAAGTTCTTTGAGCTGGCAATCTTTTAACCTTTCTGGCAATGGAACCCAGAGAGCATCTGTCCCAAAGTGTCCTTTCCCTTTGGTTCCCAGAGGTAGCCTCACTCGATTGCCAACTATTTTTAAGGCTTGCCCTGGATAGGAGACTTGGTACATAGCGCCTTTTGCTCTATATTTAGGCAGCCTCGGTTTTTGATTAATCTCTCCTTTTTTGGCTAACCTTTCCAAGGCTCGAAAAGAGCTAAAAGATTCGGCAACAGATTTAAGGGATTGTTGAGCTACCTGAGAATAGAGTAAACCGTAATTCTCGTTGGCTTTAGTGATTTTGTACAAGTCAAGATATTTGACAGCACTTTTATCCTTAAAGTATCGTTGGCGACTTTCGTAAGTGCCAACATTAAACAGATTGTTCGACCATCTCAGTAGTTGCTCAACAATGGTTTTGTGGAGTCCCTTTAAATGCCAAATATCTTTTTGTACTGCATACATTTGATTTCACCTCCTTTGATTTATTTTACCGCATCTGGCAATCTTGATAGTAGGCAGGATAAATCCTGCAACGCCCTTTCATCCCTGGGCTAAAGCCACAGGGTTTTCAGGGTATTCTTTATAAATCTGAGTTGCTGTAGCGATCGCACTTTACTCAAGAATGCGATCGCCCTTTTTCCATCCGCGTCGCTGTGCGGTGAAAAAAATAGCGATCGATTTTATGATAAATATTGAATAAAATCTGTAGGGGCGGGTTCACCAAAATATTTGCCACCCACCGATAATCTTGATAAACCCGCCCCCACCCAACCAATAACCCCGATCGACCATTTCCCCCACCGTTAAATACAATTAATTTTTAATTTCTGGGTGGGGTGGGGGCGGGTTTTTATCATTTGTCTGTGGTGTCAAATATCTAGGCGAACCCGCCCCTACATTGGTGGTTAAATGTGGGATAAAATCTACCGACAGCTACCGACTAATTCTGAGAATTGTCCTCAAAAGTCTCCTCAAATCCGGCTAGAAAATCATCCAAAGCTTCAGAGGCGATCGCCAAATTAATACTGTCGGCATCTTCCAATCCCCAGGTATTCACACCAACCACTTGACCAGCCATATTAATCAACGGGCCGCCAGAATTTCCGGGATTAATCGCCGCATCAGTTTGCAACACCTTCACCTCAGCAACATCTTCTTCATCGTCGCCTTCTTCATATTCCTCGGGTTCGCGAATTGCACTCACAATACCTTGAGTTACAGTTGAAGCAAACTGCCCCAAAGGATTGCCCACAGCAATTACTCTATCTCCCACTTTCACATCCAAAGATAACTCTAGGGGAGGATATTCCTGGGGAGACTCGACTTGTTCCCCTGTGTTCGGGTCGAAGGTAAAATCGCTAATTAAGAGTAATGCTAAATCTTCTTCAGCATTACCAGTAAACACCACCTCTGCCAATCTCAATTTTCCGTCGTGAGTTTCGACTAAAACCTGTTCAATTTCATCTTCTTCATACAAGTAATCTTCATCGGCAATATCTTCTACCACGTGATAGTTCGTGACAATTATGTCCGGCGATACAAAGAACCCGCTTCCAGAAGAAATCTCTTCTTCTGTATCCCAATCCATGACGTAAATTGAAACTACGGAAGGCAAGATTTGCTCGACTACATCCGAAAAACTTCCGGCTTGAGTTTTGAACTCTTTCAATTGCTTCTGCAAAGCTTGTTGGTCTGCCTGCATTTTGCTATAAAGTTGCTGAACCTTTTTCACTTCCAGCTTTAATTGAATTTCTCTAGCGCTCATATTTTGGCTTTCCTGAAATAAATTGCTGATTAATTTTGGATGTGTGGTTGTAGATTTTGGATGGGTATGTTAAGAATTATAGGACTTACGAAAAAAAACCGGTTTTTACCATAAATCTTGGGCTATACAGCGAGACTTACATCAGAAACCGGGTTGCTTAACACCCGTGCGGAGCGTCCTAAATTAGTCAGATATTTTTGAAATCTATCGCGCGAGTCCTACCTTAAATCCCATCATAAATCTACAATCAGACTGCTACTCTACCTGTTTTGCCAAAGCAAACCGCCTGTTATTTTTATTTTACAAAAGGCGATATATCGCGTCTAAAAGCATTGACAAAGAGATGCCGATCGCCTTTAGGAACCACGTTGAACTTCGACAAATATTTCCTCCAAAATTGCACTAGCACCCTGTTGGCGCAAGCGGTGAGCGAGGTCAATTCCGATCATTTCAGCAGTCTCAGCGGCGCCGGAAACACTATCTTTGACGAATCGCTGGCCGTCGAGACTCGATACCATTCCGGTTAAGGTTAATTGACCGTTTTCTATTTTGGTATTGACGCCGATCGGCACTTGACAGCCGCCTTCTAATTCCCGCAGAAATGCGCGTTCGGCATAACATCTTTGGGCGGTTTCCGAGTGTTCGAGAGCTTTAATCACTGCCATGATTTCTGTGTCTCCGGCGCGGCATTCGATGCCCAAAGCACCTTGTCCTACGGCGTGAAGGGAGATTTCAGCAGGGATAATTTGGTGGATGCGATCGCCCATTCCCAATCTTTCCAATCCGGCAACTGCTAAAATAATCGCGTCGTAACCGCCCTCATCTAATTTAGCGAGTCTAGTATTGAGATTGCCGCGAATATCTTTAAATTCAAAATGAGGGAAATGGTGCCGCAGTTGAGCCAGCCGCCGCAGGGAAGAAGTGCCGATTACTGAACCTTCAGGCAGGGTGTCGAGTTGCTTGTCTTTGTGCTTGGAGTGAACTACCAGGGCGTCAGCGGGATTTTCCCGTTCGGTGACGCATCCTAAAATTAAACCTTCGGGCAAATTGGTAGGCAAATCTTTGAGGGAATGAACGGCAAAGTCCGTTTCATTGTTAATCATTCCCGTTTCTAATTCTTTGGTGAAAAGTCCTTTATCGCCAATTTTAGCGAGGGCGACATCAAGAATTATGTCCCCTTGGGTGGACATGGTGTGGACTTCAAAAGTGTGTTGCGGGAAGTGTTTCTGTAGCTGTTCTTGCACCCAGTGGGTTTGCACGAGAGCGAGTTGGCTTTTGCGGGAACCGATGCGAACGGTTCGGGAAGGGGCAGATGTGGTTGGGGACATAAGATCGATCGGAGGATAGCTTGAAATCAGCCAATATATTCACCTGATCTAGCGTACCGCAGGTGGGGACTTTAATTGCTGGTTGGGATAATTGGGGCGATAAAATAGAAATACCCGATTTTGACCGCCTGTTTGAAAAAAGGATGCAACGGTAGGCAAGCTCCAAACCTTTACATAATAAGCCCTTGCCAATCTAAAATCTAAAATCTAAAATCTAAAATGGTATGACCGCCAGTAGCAGTGAGTCTTGATGATGTTTCCCATCCAGCATTGGGAGTCGCTGGCATGGGGGCGATCGACATTCCGAAGCAAAGCCTGCCGGCGATGTATGATTTACTGAGATGTTGCACCATTGTCAATAAGCCTTTTAGGAACGGGCTCTGGGGCCCGTTCCACAGGAAAATCTACTCTTTGTGGAACAGGCCGAAAAGCCTGTTCTTGAGAATGGTGCAAGATGTAATATTTACCTAGGGTAGAGCCGGATGAACCTGGTTGACATGAGGAGTTAGCTTAGCTGCAGCGAGAAAGAATTAGCTCAAAGGTTGCGAGATTTGGGGAGAGAAATGTAGTTGCGAGGGGAAAAGGGTGATCGTATTTATTTTTACCAGCTTCGTTGACCAAAGGGCGATTCCCTACTCTTCGGGAACCCCTGCAGGAAGATAGCTTCGCTCGCGCGTACCTTTTCCATTTCCCCGCAAAATTTAACGTTGGCCTGCTTGAAGTGCAGAATTTGCTATCTGGACAACTTCTTGCTGCCGTGCGTTTTTCCTTGTGACTCGGTACAGCACCCCCAGCCTTTGCCACTCAACAAAAGCAGTGCAGTAAGCACCGCAATTATTGAAATAAATCCCCCTGAATCCCCCCGCCAATTCAACGCTTCTGTAAGTATCCTGCGGCAATTGCGAAGGAGGCGAAAACGGTTCATTTTTTTTAGCTTCGATTGTGCCGAAATAACAAGCTCCCGCGCGGCATCCTTTGCCTAAATACATTCCCACAATGTAACCGTGGGCACCGGCTTGCACATCAAAATCAAGTTGCTGAATGTCTGATAAAGGAAGTCTACTCGGAAGAAAAACAGGCACTCGCGTTTTGCCTTTAATTTGCCGAAAGATGTTACTCGCAGGAAAACGACTGTTAGCTTGGTTTGCACCTGGGTTATCGGGGATTGGGGTCAACTTTTGCACAAAATTCCTCCACTGCACAACTCTATTTTTAGCAATGTTCAAAGTGGGAATAGAGTATTTTTCTAGCGCAAAAGAAGGGCGACCATTTTTCAGGTTGAAGCTGCGGCGAATCACTGTACTTTCTGGTTTCCCTAAGCCGTAAGCTGTGGCTATGGAACGGGCGAGATTGCAGCTAATTTTGAAGCGTCCCATCTCAATATTGCCATTTTCTGCTTGATAAGACCAATTGTAACCCTCAGAAGCACGATCGCGATCGCACAGAAAATGAGAAATCTCAAACATCTTGGCAATATGAACATCGTACAACCGCAACTTGCGGCCGCCGGCAGATTTTGCAGTGTTGCGATCGGGTACAATAAATTGTATCGGTTGCCAGCTATCTTCAGGGGAAAAATTAAACCAGCGGATTTCTGTTATGGGGAGTTCAGTCCTTGCTAACGCTGAGTTTGGTGTCAAAGGTGCGATAGTAAAAGCAGTCACCACACAAGCAAAAATCGCCGCAAATAGCCATCTTCTCCTCATCCTGATTTCCCCCTAAGTAGGTCAGCGCAAAAAAACCATAGCATCTTGTAAGAGGCGAGTGCGAGTTAAGATATATCATACAATAACGGTCAGGTACGCACGGAGCACCCTACAGATAAAAGTTGTGCGTCCCCACTACAAAACTTAACGCTTCCGAGCTAGAATAGCTGAATTTGCTATTAAAATTAAATCAGATTCTCGTCCGTTCTTAAGGGCTACGGTATACATAAAACCCCGACTTTTCCACTCGATAGTTGCTGTGCAGTAAGCCCCGCAACCATTGTGAAAAACTCCTTTCACTCGGTCAGCCAGTTGAACATTTTTTAAAGTCTTAGTTACCCCTTCTACTTTGGTAGAAAACTCACCGCCTTTCTGACCTCGAATTTCCCCAAAAGTGCAAGCTCCCGCACCTCGGCAATCTGCTGTATACTCCATTGAAATAGTATAGCTGTCCGTTTTCCCTTCGCTTTGATAGTAAATCTTCTGCGAAATAGGAAGCCGGGTGGGGAGGAAAATTGGTACTTGTGTTTTGCCTTTTAACTTTTGCAAAATTTGACTTACCGGAACAACAGTACCCGCTACAGCAACAGATTGGGTTTCCCGCGGTAGCTGCGACAATTCGCACGCACCAAAAACTCGCGATACAGGTACTAAAGCAGTCAATACACACGTAGAAGTCGCCAAAAGTAATAATTTATTGTTCATTATTTTTTTCCTTACTGTCGAAATAGTCCTGTTTTTTGGTTAAGCGCATTCACCTATTTACAACCATACTCCAAAATACAAACTTCACAATAGGGATTCCGAAAAAAAGCAAGTTTAATTTTTTCTTACAAATTCACTAAAATATGCAGTTACCGATAAAATAGAAAAGGCGACAAATTTAGGAAGAGAACGTGGAACTGCAAGATTATTTACGCCAGCACGGATTGGAAACCTTGTCCGAAACTTATCATATCAAAGTTACCCGCCACCGCCAATATCCCGATTTAGTCTGTCTGAAATACTCGCAGATAGAATCTCCCCTGGGCGAAAAAATAGTCCAGCAGTGCCGAGGCATTATTTTAGATTCATCTCAAGATTGGCAGATAGTTTCTTATCCCTACGACAAATTTTTTAATTACGGAGAAATTCACGCCGCTGCAATTGATTGGACAAATGCCAAAGTTTACCAAAAACTAGATGGTTCTTTGACTGTACTGTATTTTTACAAGGGAGAATGGAGAGTGCAATCTAGCGGCACTCCCGACGCCGCCGGCGAAGTTAACGGTTTTGGATTCAGCTTTGCCGAACTTTTTTGGAAAGTTTGGCAAGAATTGGGATATCAATTGCCACAAGAAACCGACCAGTGTTTTATCTTTGAGTTGATGACGCCTTACAATAGAATAGTTGTCCAGCAACAAAACAATCAAATCGTGCTGCACGGGGTTCGCAACACTCAAACGCTGCTAGAAACAGATCCGAGTATTTGGGCTAATAAATACGGCTGGGAATTGGTAGCATCCTATCCTTTAACTAGCTGGAAAGAAGTTATCGAAGCGGCTCAACATTTAGATCCGATGAATTCGGAAGGGTATATTATCTGCGATGCTAACTTCAACAGAGTTAAAGTAAAGTCTCCGCAATATGTCGCGATTTCCCATCTGCGCGAAGGGTTTTCGACCCGCAGGATGATCGAGATTGTTTTAACTAATGAAGGAGAAGAGTTTTTAGCTTATTTTCCTGAGTGGAGTGAGTTGTATCAACAAGTTAAGGACAAATATCAATCTTTGGTTGAAGAAATCGAGGAAGCTTACCGACAGCACGAACATATCGAAGTTCAGAAAGATTTTGCATTAGCTGTGAAACATTTGCCGTATTCCGGGATTTTGTTTTCTTTGCGGGCCCGAAGAGTTGCGGGAGTGAAAGAAGCTCTCCGTGATGTTACTATTCATAAAATAGAAGAGTTGCTGGGTTTAGATTACATCCATTTAGGTTTGTAGAAGAAGGCACTACACGGATTTTGACACGGATACACGGATTAATGATGGAGCGTGAGGCAGATGTTTAAGGAAGAGGGAAGTTCGGCAACGGATTATGTAACGGATGTAACGGATGGAATGAAGAGGTAAGTATTTAAACAATTCCCAATGCCCAATTACAAATTACCAATTACAAATTACCAATTACCATGAAGAGAGTTATTGTACTTGTTGGTTTACCTGCTTCGGGAAAATCTCAATTTGCTAGGGAATTGCTGCTGTCGGAACCTGCAAAGTGGGTGCGTAGCAATAAAGATTTGCTCAGAGAAATGGCTCACGCTTCTCATTGGTCGCCTGCGAATGAAAAGTTTATTGTGCAGTTGAGAGATACGATTATTTTGATGGCTTTGGAAAGTGGCAAGCACGTCATTGTTGATGATACTAATTTTGGGCCTCACATCGAGCATATCAAGGAGTTGGTTAAAGGTAAAGCTGTTGTCGAAGTTAATGATTCTTTCCTACAAGTTCCGGTGGAGGAATGTATTAAACGGGATTTGAAAAGACTTAATTCGGTGGGCAAAGATGTGATTATGAAGATGTACAATAAGTACGTGCGGGTTCCCGTTGTGCCGCCGGAATATAACCCGGATTTGCCGGATGCAATTATTGTTGATATGGACGGCACATTAGCGCTTCTCAATGGCAGAAATCCTTTTGATGCTTCTACGTGCGATCGCGATTTGCCCAATCCGCCGGTTTTAGATACCGTTCGCAAGTGGCAAACCAGCGCTAATATTATCGTAGTGTCGGGGAGAACGGATGATTGTCAGCCTCAAACTGAGAAATGGTTGCAGCAGTACGATGTCAATTATGCTGCTCTTTATATGCGGAAAACGGGAGATATGAGGAAGGATGCGATTATTAAAGAGGAATTCTATCGGCAGCATATTGATGGAAAGTATAACATAAAGTTTGTTTTGGACGATCGCCAGCAAGTTGTTGATATGTGGAGAGGCTTGGGATTGACGGTATTCCAAGTAGATGAAGGGGATTTTTAAGGCTGGGTTTGTTTGACAATTGTCCCATGCCTAATGCTATAATCAAAGTAACATTACAAAAAATTTTGTTATGATAGCCATTCCCCAAGCACCCCAAAAAATGACGGTTGAGGAATACCTAGAATGGGAAGCTCAACAAGAGATTCGCCACGAATATGTCAACGGCGAAGTTTTTGCCATGACGGGCAGTACAATTCCCCATAACGATCTTGCACTTAACTTTTACAGGAACTTGTACCCGCATCTGCGTTCCAGAGGCTGTCGGATGAACGTGTCAGATGTGAAATTGCAAGTCAGTTTTCAAAGCCGTTACTACTACCCTGATGTGATAGTCAGTTGCGACCCTCAAGACCTGGATTCCCGCAAATTCATTCAGAATCCTAAAATCATTGTGGAAGTTCTTTCTCCCAGTACAAGTGCTAAAGATCGGGATGAAAAATTCACTTGTTACCTAAAAATTCCGACTTTGCAAGAGTATATCTTGATTGATTCACAAAAGATTTTTGTTGAGCGTTACTGTCGGGGAGAGGGCAGAATGTGGCTGTACTATTCTTACACTGCTGGGGAGATTATCACTTTATCAAGCATTGAGTTTGATTTGCCGATCGCACTTCTGTATGAAGGTGTGGGATTTGAAACAGAAACAGAAACGTAAATGGGAAGATTGAAACCGCAATCTCTGTAGGGGCGGGTTCACCGAAATCTTTAACACAAATCAAACAATCTGATAAACCCGCCCGCCAACGCCCAATTTTACATCAACATTTGATTCAATAAATTAATGGTAAATTTGTATTTGCGATCGGGTGGGGGCGGGTTTAGGAGATTATTAATTTTTTCCATAGATGGTTGGTGAACCCGCCCCTACGGTTCAATTGTACCTGGTGTTGATTCAATACAGTTCAAACTATCGCGTCCAAGCCAGCCATTTATTAAACAAATTTTTCACAAACGGAGTCAAACGAGTGCGATTGTAAGCATCTCCCGCTTTCCGAATTGCATCAGCTTGTGTGGGATACGGGTGAATTGTGCTAGCAATCTTTCCCAAACCAATATTGTTAACCATTGCCAAAGTAATCTCGCCGATCATATCCCCAGCGTGTCGGGCTACAATAGTTGCACCTAATATTTTATCGCTGCCTTTTTTGACGTGAATTTTCACAAATCCTTCCTCTTCGCCGTCAATAATTGCCCGATCGACTTTATCGAAAGGAATTAAAAACGTATCGATATCAATGCCTTTTTCCTTAGCTTCGTATTCGCCCAATCCGACGCGCGCAATTTCCGGGTTTGTGTAAGTACACCAAGGTATCGTCAAAGCGCTGAGCTTTTTGCGCCCGAAAAATAGAGTGTTTTGAATCACTATCCTCGCGGCAAAATCAGCAGCGTGAGTAAATTTATGTTTCATGCAAATATCGCCGGCGGCATAAATGCGGGGATTAGTAGTTTGCAAATTGTCGTTGACAAATACGCCTTTTTGTGTATCGTATTCAACGCCGATCGCCTCCAGATTCAATCCTTCCACATTGGGCGATCGCCCTGTACTCACAATAATTTCATCTACTGTTACCGATGCTTCCTTACCTTGAGATTTATAATAAATTACTTTGCCTGCATTTGTTTTCTCAACGCGCTCTATTGTGGATTCTAGTATTAGTTGAGTTTCTTCGCGTACAAAAGCCTGCTGCACAATGGTAGCAGCCTCCGCATCTTCCTTATCTAAAATCTGAGCATTTTTGTGCAGCAATACGACTTCGGAACCCAGCCGCCGAAAGGCTTGAGCCAATTCGCAGCCGATCGGCCCTGCGCCAATTACTGCCAAACGCTGAGGTCTTTCTGTCAGGTTAAACACAGTTTCATTTGTCAGATATCCAGCTTCTTGTAAGCCGGGAATTTGTGGTTGTCGCGCCCTTGCACCTGTGGCAATTACTGCTTTTTTAAATCGGAGAGTTTGACCTGCAACTTCTATGGTATTATTGCTAGTAAAACGACCCGAACCCAGAAAAACATCGACTCCTAATTTCTCCTGATATCGTTGAACAGAATCAACATCGCTGATTCCCGCCCTAATCCGGCGCAGCCGTTCCATCACAGCGGCAAAATCCACTTCTACACTGTCCGAAACATTAACACCAAATTTATTTGCTTCCCAGATATCGCCTACAGTGCGGGACGATCGAATTAAAGCTTTTGACGGCACACAACCGACATTCAAACAGTCGCCGCCCATCAAATGTTTTTCAATCAAAGCAACTTTCGCGCCCAAACCTGCGGCGCCTGCAGCAACAATTAATCCAGCGGGACCCGCGCCAATTACTACTAAATTATAACTGCTAGCAGGCTGCGGATTTTCCCAATCTGGCGGATGCAAATAGGAGACTAATTTCTGGTTGTGTTCGTCCATCGGGGGGACAGTTACGCGATCGACTTTTGACTGCGACATTGGCAAATTCTCCTAATTAAATACTTTCTTCCAAAGCTTTGCTGGCTATGCGAGTGATAAAGACAGTAACAGCGACAGTAGCAAGAAAGCTGATAATATTAATCAACCATTTTACTGCGGAATCTTGAGGACTTTCATACACAGTTGCCGTGCCTATCGCAGCCACCTCTCCCACCAAAGAACCCGAGTAAACATACATAATTGTACCCGGTATCATGCCCAAGGAACCTAGCACGTAATCTTTCAAAGAAACTTGAGTAATTCCCAGAGCGTAATTCAATAAATTGAAAGGAAATAAAGGACAAAGACGAGTCAAAAAAACTATTTTTAATCCTTGTTGGGAAACTGCGCGATCGAGAGCTTTAAACTTGGGGTGAGATTCCATATATTTTACCACGCGATCGCGACACAAATAGCGCCCGATCGCAAAAGCAAATACAGCACCTAAAGTCGAAGCCGCAAATACGTAAACTGAACCCCACCACAAACCAAAAATCGCCCCCCCTCCCAGCGTCAGTAGCGAACCCGGTACAAACAGCACAGTAGCCAAGTTATAAGTAGCTACAAAAGCCACTGGCCCCCACCACCCTAAATCCTCGATCCGCATTAACAGAGTTCTCAAAACATCTTGAACGTAGGCGGATCTAGTTGCTACAATTAAGAGAGCGAGCAAAAGTGCGATCGAAAAAAACAACACTATGCGTTTAAATTTTACCCTAGCATAATCTTGGATTCGTTCTTTTGCCATGATTCACCCGCAAATATTTATCAGCATTATACTGCAAACTTAAATTATTACTGTAAACTACCCTAAAAGCGATCGTCATGACACCAAAAGCTACACTGCCAATCCCCGAACATTTCGACCCCAAAAAAGTAGGCGAAGTCTGGCGAGTCCCCTACCAAGAACGCGCCGCCCAAGCGAAAGATTGGGCTACACAGCACAGCATTCAGCCAGCATCCAGCGACACAAACCGCATTTGTTTGCTGATAATCGATGCCCAAAATACCTTTTGTTTGCCCGAATTTGAATTATTTGTGGGCGGGCGTTCCGGTAGTGGTGCCGTTGATGATAACCTGCGGCTGTGCGAATTTATTTATCGCAATTTAAACGCAATTACAACCATTGCGCCGACAATGGATACCCACACCGCCATGCAAATTTTTCATCCAATCTTTTGGATAAACGAAGCTGGCGAACACCCCCTACCAGCCGCAACTTCTATTACACTCGAAGATGTCCAAAAAGGCATTTGGAAAGTCAATCCCGCCATCGCCGATAGCATCAGCGGGGCTAATTTTTCAGCATTGGAAAAACAGGCTTTCCACTACGTCAAAAAACTCAGCGCCGATGGGAAATATCCCCTGACAATTTGGCCCTATCACTCAATGTTAGGTGGCATCGGACACGCGCTGGTTTCTGCGGTGGAAGAAGCTGTATTTTTTCATACTATAGCCCGCAACAGCCAAGCACTTTTTGAGATCAAAGGCGGGAATCCACTGACAGAAAATTATTCGGTTTTGCGACCGGAAGTTTTAGATGGATTCGACGGCAATCCGATTGCGGAAAAGAATGCTAAGTTTATTGATAAATTACTTGATTTTGATGCAGTAATTATTGCCGGACAAGCCAAAAGTCACTGCGTTGCTTGGACAATTGATGATTTGCTGACGGAAATTTTGGCGCGAGATCCGAATTTGGCAAAGAAGGTTTATTTGCTGGAAGATTGCACTTCACCTGTGGTGGTTCCGGGTGTTGTTGATTTTACGGAACAAGCAGATGCAGCTTATCACAAATTTGCGGCGGCGGGAATGAATATTGTTCAATCTACTGAGTTAATTCTGGGCGATTAAATACGAGTGTTTTATCTTGGGGTTTTCAGTGCAAAAAAAGTATACATAATTAACCAGAGGCGGTAATTTTTGTTCGCTTGGCACTCGGCTGCGATCGCATTTAACTGATTACTTATGAGATCATATCCGGTAAATCACTTACGATAGAAGCGTAGTTAAGGAGTTTCCTGATGGCTGAAAGCGAATTTTATAGTGTTGTTCTTTTTCGGGAGGCGAGTGTGCCAGCAATTTCAAAACTCTCGGTGGTCATCGCCATGACTCTTCTGAGCACAGTTAAGTAGTTAAACAAAATTAATTACATAAATAACTAATATGATATAATAAGAATATTAAGTATATTTAAAGAGGT
>NZ_JAUBTU010000074.1:0-36706 GCF_036705085.1 Microcoleus sp. B6-A1 | reverse complement strand
TCCAAAAAGGACGGGCGGGACGCCCATCCCACAATAACAATTAAAATTGTAAGTTATTTAATTCGCGATCCTTAGTCGGTTTTAACCGAATGCAAGCTGTGAGACGGGGGTTTAAACCCCCGCCCAATGTCGGGCAAACCAGTTAACCTAGCGATTGCCAGAGCTGGTCGGAGGCTCAGTTTCCGGCGGTTCGGGAGGGGGAGATTCAGACTCAGGAGGATTCAGCGACTCCTCCCAAACTTTGATTTGCGATCGAGCTTGCTCAAAAGCCCGAGTGCCCGAGGGAATTTTCTTCAAAGTCGCGATCG
This sequence comes from Microcoleus sp. B6-A1, assembly GCF_036705085.1. NCBI lineage: Bacteria > Bacillati > Cyanobacteriota > Cyanophyceae > Oscillatoriales > Microcoleaceae > Microcoleus > Microcoleus sp. B6-A1. The sequence continues at coordinate 36,398 of NZ_JAUBTU010000074.1, read as the reverse complement.
CCCCAGCCAGATCCGACGACGACTCTTCCACACCCAGCGCCAAAATCCGCTGGCTCCACTCATCAATCGCCTCACTCGCCTGCCACCGGAGCGAACTCGACTCGGGAACCTGAAGAGCCAGCGCAATAGCCGTTTGCAAAGCGTCAGCAGTCCCGGCTCGGGCCGTCTGACGGGCGTTCTGCAAACCTTGCTCGCCCTGAAATTGAGCCTCCCAAGTCCGAATGTTCGATCGAGCTTCCTCATAAAGCACCCGTCCCGATCGAATCCGGCGGGCCATCTCAATTGCCCCCGCCAAATTGCCGCCCGCCGCTAGCTGCTGAGCTCTATCCAAAAACGGCTGGTCAACAAGCCGCTGTCTCCTCTCGATCCAAGCTTGAATTTTGGCTTGAGCTTCCACGTAAAGCGCCCTACCTCTAGCAATCCGAGAAGCTTGAGCAACGGCGGCTTCCAGAGAATTCGGATCGCCCGTACTCGCCAAATCGTTCGCTCTTTGCAAATACGGACTGTCTTCCAGCAGCTCGATTTGACGGCTCAAAGTGCTAATTTGACGGCGAGCTTCCGAAGCGCGGGGATTTGATTCCGGGACTGTTTGCAATTGCGCGATCGCAGCCCTCAAATCATTTACCCCACCCGGCGCCGCCAGCCTGCTTGCCAAATCCAAAACTTTCACATCAGCCATTTCTTGTTGCCAGCGGCCGACTAAATCTTGAGCTTGTTTGTATAAAGGGCGGCCGGACTTCAACTTTTGAGCAATCTCGATCGCCTTGGAGAAACCCTCAACAGAGCCAGTCAAAGCCTGAGAAGTAGCATTCGCCAACTCATTAAAATCCTGTACTTGTTCCCTTAAATTTGCCGACTCTGGAATCTTATTAGCGATCGCCATCGCCTCCTGCCAATCCCCTGCCTGCAAGCGTTTTTGGGCGATATCCAGAATTTTCTTGCTAAATTCCGCGATCGCCTTATTGGCAGCTTGATACAAATAACTGTTTTGATCAATTCCCTCAGCCAGCTTAATCCCCGTCACCAGATTGTCGAGACCTCCCTCGGAGGCTTTATTCCGGGCTTTTAGCAACTTATTGCCCTCAGCCCGAGTCGTCTGAATTAGCTTAGTCAATTCCTCGTACTTAGCCGATTCCCAGAAAGTATTTCCCAAATCCAAAAGCAGAGTAGCTTGGCGGAAAGCCAGCGGCCACTCTTCCTGACGCAAGTGGTCTTCAGCCGTGCGGTAAATTTTCTCTGCATCGCTCCATATCGACTGCCACTTTTCAATCTGCTTTTCCATCTTCGGGTAAGCCGGAACGTTTTTAGGAACCTTACGAGCGAGGGCAATCGCCTCATCCAGCTTTCCTTCTTGGAAACTAGCATTTCCCAGCCTAATAATATCCTCCGACCACCGATCGATTTGAGTGTTAATTCTCGGCCGCAGCGGATGGTTTTGTGGCAAAGCATTCACTAATTCGATCGCCCTGAGCAAATCATCCGCCGTCCGCTTGCTTGCTGCTTCTTGAGCGCAAAAAAAGCGATCGTTAGCAGAAGCCGTCGGCCAAAAAATCTTTGAGCAATTTGACTGCGAGGTCAGGTTGAGCAAAGACGCAATTGCCACAAACCCCATACCCACCGATAGCATCAAACTCACCGCCAGCCAAAACTGCCACTTATTCGACCAGTTCCGCCAAAACGGATTGTGTTCCTCCGGCGGCTGCGAGTTTTCCCCAGACAAATTTGGCGGTAGTTCCAGATGCCCTCCCGGCAGTTTTCCCGAAGTAACCAACTCTCGGAGCTCTTTAAGTCGTTGGGCCCGGTTTTTCCTTGCTGGTAGCCGCACCAGCGACGAAGTATCCTTTGTTGACTCCAAGGATTCTGATGCCGACCAACGGCCTGATGTTTTGCGATCTTGACTCATATCCTCACCACAAACAGCAACCAGCCTGTCTTAATTATTTCAAAACAGCGATCGCTGCTATTGACTGCTCTATAGAATGTATTCATCACTTTGAAATACTCCTGCAGGCGAAAGACTGCAAGAGCCGATCGCCCAACCGCCAAAATCAAAATTTTGTGATTAGGTAATTGATAATGCGTAATTGGCAATTGGTCAAGGCCATCATCCCTAACTCGCACTCAATAGAGCCAATTACACATTATCGTCTCAAGAACCGGAGTTCGATCGCAAATCGCCGATCAGTTCCGCGAGTTGGTCGCTATTAGCTTGGTAAACCTCGTTGCAGAAATGGCACGTAGCCTCAGCCCCCCCATCTTTTTCAATCATGTCTTGGAGTTCCGCTTCGCCCAACATTTTCAGAGCTCCCAAAACTCGATCGAACGAACAGCCACAGTCAAAGCGCACCATCTGAGTTTCCGGGAAAATTTCCAAACCCATATCTCCCAGTAACTCTTCGAGAATCTGGTGCAGCGTTTTGCCCGATCGCAGCAGTGGCGTAAAGCCCGACAATTGAGCAACTCTAGATTCTAAAGTTTGCACCAATTTTTCGTCCGTTGCCGCCTTCGGCAGAACCTGCAACAGCACACCCCCAGACGCTTCTACCCCGCCCGCCCCCACAAACACCCCCAAAACCAGAGCCGAAGGCGTTTGCTCCGAGGTTGCCAAATAGTGAGTCAGATCGTCGCCAATTTCGCCGGAAACCAATTCTACCGTACTCGAATAAGGGAAGCCATATCCAACGTCCCGCACCACGTACAAATAACCGTCACCTATTGCTCCGCCGACATCGAGTTTGCCTTTAGCATTGGGCGGCAGTTCCACTTCGGGATTGTCCACATAACCTCGAACCGTTCCATCCAGTCCCGCATCAACCAGAAGCCCGCCCAGCGGCCCATCTCCTTTGATGCGAATGTTGACTCTCGATTCTGGCCGTTTCATGCTGGAGGCGAGTAACAGCCCTGCTGACATCGTGCGGCCGAGGGCGGCTGTAGCGACGTAGGAGAGCTTGTGCCGCTGTCTTGCTTCTTCGGTGAGGCGGGTGGAAATGACGGCTACAGCGCGAATTCCGCCCTCTGCGGCTGTAGCGCGAATTAATTGATCGGCCATGAAAAACCTTACTTTGTCTTTTGATACCTTCTTGAACTATTTTAGAAGTTCTTGAAAATTGTGGCAGCAGAGAGCAGCAGTTGACTCGGCGGGCCTGGATGTGCGATCGAACTTCAGAACTCGCCTCTGTTTTCTGTAAAACCTTAATTAACCGACTATTTATTAACAAATATTTTGATTCATTATTCCACTTAAATATTTATTTAAGATGCCCGGAATAACGAGTGCATTTATTTTCCATAATCCACCGTGTTCTCACTCATTTTATAACAACTAATGACTAATGACTAATGACTAAAGCTTATCTTGCCGCTAACCAGAAGATTACCAAACCTTTACCTTTGCCGGTTAGAGTCAGAGGCGTAGGTCTCAGACCAATGTTTTTTAGCTGGAAATAACGGATATGCCACCAACATCCAAAGCACTTTTAGCGGAAGTCCAGCATAACACAGGAGCGAGTCGAAACTTGCATTTTTATGCTAAGGGCGAAACCATTCCTATGATGTCGCATGGCCTGTGGCGAGTCTGTCAAGGTTTAGCACAACTGAGTACGCTTTATCCAAACGGGGAAGAAGGACTTTTGGGTTGGGTTGGGCCTTCGATGTGCTTCGGTTTGTGGTTGACAAGCTTGCAGACTTACCGAGCTACGGCGACATCAGATATGTATTTGATGTGGTATTCTATGGTGGAAATCGAAGCTTCTCCTCAATTGGCTCACGAGTTGCTGCCTCAAATGGTACGGCGGCTGCGGCAAATGGAAGCAATTTTGGCGATCGCCGGACAGCGGCGAGTAGATGACCGTTTGTATCAGCTACTGCTTTTATTGCAACAGGAATTCGGTCAGCCTGTGCTTGAGGGAACTCGTTTGAATATCCGTTTGACACATCAAGATATTGCTAATGCGATTTGCACGACGCGGGTAACAGTAACTCGAATGCTGGGAAAATTGCAGCAGCAAGGGTTAATCAGTCGAGATGGCGATCGGCATTTAATTCTTAACAAAGATGTTTTTGCCTCCACATCGGATTTGTTTAGCTGCAACCCTCAAGCAGTGTAGAACCGACAGCAATTTGCATCTACACTTTTTGCATCTACATAAAGTCTTCCAGTATTAGCTATCAAATCTCAGTGCATCAGAATTGTTTGTCTGGCTCTTCCTCCCGCTATCTACAGCAATATCTTTGCAGCCGGAAAAGATATAATTAAGCGGTGCATCTATTTAGGACTAAACTCAATGGCTAACTCAACTCAAGAAACACCGCAACCAGACAAAAAAGAATTAACTGAGATCACAGCTAAACCTCAAGAACAACAAGAAGAACCGCCAAATAAAGGTGACGGGCGGAAATAGTCGATCGCGCGGAATGATACCGCAGCAGAAGGTAAAGAAACCGGGTTTTTCACCTATATTTAAGGTTTTAGGCAAATATTTTGGTGAAAAAACCCGGTTTCTAGTCGCGCTTCCCCGAAATAACTTGACAAATTATTCGGTTTGTGTAGTGGCGTTGTTCGATCGTAACTTCGGCTTTTCCGGCTTCCCTCTGCGTCCATCCAAAGAAACCACATCAGCCTCAGAACTCTCCCTCGCCACCCGAATCAGCAACCCCGACAACAACAAACTTGCCAACATCGACGAGCCCCCGTAACTAAAAAACGGCAGCGGCAAACCCGTAGTCGGCAAAACCCCCGTCGCCACCCCAATATTCAACAGCGACTGTCCCACCATCACCACCATCACCCCAATCGCCACCAACTGAGACTCAATATTTCGAGCCTTCATCGCTACCCTCAAAGCCACAGTCGAGTAAGCCGCCAACATCAGCAACAGCGAGAAACCTCCCACCAAACCAAACTCCTCAGCAAACACAGCAAAAATAAAATCGCTGTACTGAATCGGCAAATAAAATAACTTTTGCTGCGACATCCCCAAACCCACACCCCAAATGCCCCCAGAACCAACAGCCAGCAGACTTTGAATCAACTGATAGCCGTCTTGCATCGGATCAGCCCAAGGATTGAGAAAAGACATAATCCGGCGGCGCTGATATTCCCTCAAACTAATACTTAAAACCGCTAAAAGCATTCCCCCCATAGCCGTTGCGCCCAACTGCAAGTAAGGTAAGCCCGCAGCCAAAGCCACCAACCACAAAGTCATCCCGCACAAAGCCGTGGTACTTAAATTTGGCTGCAACAAAATTCCCAAAAGCATTGCACCGAAAATTAACAGCCAAGTTAAGCGAACTTTATTTGTCAACCGGGGCCAGTTACCGAAAATGCGGGCGCTTTGGAGAACAAAAAACGGCTTGATTAACTCAGAAGGTTGAATAATCGGAACCGGGCCCAGAGATATCCAGCGAGTCGCCCCGTTGATGGTGGTTCCCACTCCCGGAACTAAGGTCAACCAGAGCAATCCCAGCAGCAATAAAACGCCTAACTGAGATGTTTTCATGATGTAGCGCAGTGGGGAGTACACTATCAAGTTAAAGCCGGCCAGCCCGATCGCCACTGCGATTAGCTGTCGTTTAAAATAATAAAGGCCGTCTCCAAATTCATAATTTGCAATGGGATAGGAAGCCGAAAACAATGCTGTCAGCCCGACAAACAGCCACAGAAAAGTCAGCCACCTCAGCCACCGGGCCTCAGCGGCCCATTGAGAGGCACTGGGGTCAAAAAAGGGAATCAAGCGTCGAATGTCATTAGCCATAGGATTTTAGAATGCTCTCAATAAACTCTAACAAAGATGGCTAAAGTACCAGATTGGTTAATTTACGCATTAATCTGTTCGCTATTATATGGTTTGTGGGGATTTTTTGGCAATTTAGCGACTAAATATATTGATTACAAAACTGCTTTTGTTTATGAAGCAATTGGCGCTATTTTAACTACTTTATTTATTATTATCCAAACTAATAACTTTAGTTTTGAGGGAGATGTTAGGGGAATTTTGTTTGCCATGTTAGTTGGCGTTTGTGGTACGGTGGCATCATTAGTATTTTTTATAGCCCTTGGTAAAGGTGAAGTTGCCAATGTAGTGAGTGTTACGTCTATCTACCCGCTGATTACTATATTATTATCGTCTTTATTCTTGAAAGAGGCTATTACATTACCACAAATGCTTGCTGTTTTGTTAGCGATAATCGCAGTTATACTTTCTGCTTATTGAAATATTTGTCAATGATTAAATTAACAACGCTGGGCATTCTTCCTTCTACTATAACAAACAAAAAAGAGGTCGATCGCGACCTCTTACCCCTCTACTAATCCAGCTTCGGCTCTTAAAGTAAACCTGTATTAGCACCGGGCTTACCGGTAGCCAGTTGCACTTTAATAATTCTGCCGCCCATTTTCATAATTCTTTGCTGTTCCCGGAACCAGTTGTCGTAAGGAACGAGCTTAGTAAAATAGGTATTTTGCAATTCGCGCTGAGTGCGGATGCGAGTTTGACTTGGGACGCAAGCAGTCACCTTAAACATTCTCATGGGAAACAAACTCCTGAGTAGGTTTACAGATTATTAGATGGATTTTTTAAAGATTGAAGGCAGGGAGTTAGGAGTCAAAACTAGCTCGTTAAAACTCGTCGGGCTTTCTCGGCAAGCCTTTGACGGTCTAGCAATCACTCTCAACTTCCCTGACCTCTTTTCAAAGTCAAAGGTAACAAGTCCAAAGTAAAAAGTTAAAAGTTAAAAGAGGCAAGAAATAAATCTTCTTCCTTCTTCCGACTTCCATCGGACTGAAATCTGTTACATCCGTTACATCAGTTACATCCGTTACAGAATCCGTTGCCGAACTTCCTTCTTCCTTCTTCCTTCTTCCTGAGTCTTAGCTCAAGCCAGAGCAGATGTAGTCGAAATAGACGCCCATTTCTTTACCAGCGTCAGAACCGACCAAACCGGCGGTGACTTCTTTCATTGCTTGGATTGCTTGTACGGTAGAACCGATGGGCACGCCCAAGGAGTTGTAGGTTTCTTTCAAACCGTTGAGCACGCGCTCATCGAGGATGGAAGGGTCGCCAGCTAGCATAGCGTAGGTGGCATAGCGGAGGTAGTAGTCCAAGTCGCGGATGCAAGCTGCATAACGACGAGTGGTGTACATATTGCCGCCGGGACGAGTTACATCAGAGTACAACAGAGACTTAGCAACTGCTTCTTTGACGATTGTGGCTGCATTAGCGCTGATGGCGGTAGCGGCGCGGACGCGCAGTTCGCCAGAAGCAAAGTAGTTCTTGAGCTTGTCTAGAGCGCTGATGTCGAGGTACTTACCTTGAACGTCAGAGGAATTGATAACGGCGGTAATTGCGTCTTGCATGGTTGTCTTGTTTCCTAGAAAGTGGCTGAGTCAGTCCAATTTTGGAGCTAGAATTTGGAATTTGGGATTTGGGATTTGAGATTTTTAACTGGCTGGTTATTTGCAAAAGCTTTTAACTTGTTGCCGGCAACCCCCAATTTTTCAATCTAAAATCGAAAACCTAAAATCGAAATTCCTTACTGCATCGCACCGATAACGTAGTCGAAGTAGGAGGAAGCTTCGGAAGCATCTTCTCCAGACAGCAGCGAGCTTGCTGCATTTTTCATAGCGCGAACGCCTTCGGCGACGGCTTCAATCGGGGTGCCGAGAGATTTGTACATTTCGCGGACGCCGACAATACCGATTTCTTCGATCGGAGTAATGTCGCCAGCTACGATTCCGTAGGTAATCAAACGCAGGTAGTAGTCCATGTCGCGCAAGCAAGTTGCGGTCATTTCTTCGCCGTAAGCGTTGCCGCCGGGAGAAACAATATCAGGGCGCTTTTGGAAAAGTTGGTCGCCTGCTTGCTTGACGATGCGTTCGCGGGATTCGCTCAAAATTTGGGCGATGCGGACGCGGCGTTCACCAGAGGTGACGAAGCTTTTGATCCGATCTAATTCACCTGGGCTCAAGTAGCGAGCTTCGGCGTCTGCGTTGACGATTGATTTGGTGACGATACTCATCTTGTGTGTACCCGCTGGATATTTTGCTATATGAACTGCTCTGCGCTGAGCTAGCGAAAGCGGGCGCTTGTGTCCCGTATCTTTCCTGCTCAGGCAGGAGCTTTGACGGGGAAGGCTGGACTTTCCACACTCAGCAACTGTTGAAGTTGTTGGCGGTTGACTGCCTTCGGTGCTTAACGGCGCTTGTTCTTCACACCGGTGCGCTTGTGAGTGCCCGCACTAAGCCTGTCGCTTACAATACCATAAATGACTGATGCGATCTTTAATTTATGATAAAGATTGCAGCAGGCCACTTAGTGGCGATCGAGTGACTGTCGGACAGTTAGTAAGGATATTGCTCCTCGGACGCAACTACCTCTCGCAAGTATTTTGAGGCATTATGTTCACATTCTGAGTGTTACTGTAATAGTTTGTAACATTCCTTTTCATATTTTGGGCCCTCGCTTGGGTCTGAGGAGTTAAAATTTCACAGTTAAAAAATTGCTAAAATTATCTTGCAGCAATGGTTACAGGCGATCGAGCCTTGAGCGGGAATTGTGACGGGCGACAGCGCAACCCTCAAAGACTTTTCCCTTAGAGGGAGACAGGCGGGAGACAGGCGGGAGACAGGCGGGGAGAGGTGCGATCGTCTCACACTCACATCTTGCACCATTCTCAAGAACAGGCAAGATGCCTGTTCCACAAAGAGTAGATTTTCTTGTGGGGAGTAGGGGTTGGGCATCCTGCCCGCCCGTGAAAGGCTTATTAACAATGGTGCCAGATATCAGATCATCGGAAATCCTAACTTTCGAGCTTGTAGCTAGATTTGACTCTCACTTTAAATCTGGTGCGCCGTGAAAAGAAATCTATCAGCCCTTAAAAAAGCTTTACAGTTTGGCATTAGCGGTGCTGTCGGCGGTTTCGTCGGCAATCTCATCACCGAACCTTTCATGCAGGGGCTCACTGGTTCGGAATCTGTTTTTGACAGTGTATTTTCTACAGCTCGCTGGTTTGGATTGGTAGGCGGTGGTATTGCTACGGCTATCATGTTCGGCTATTATTACTATATCAAAGGCAAGCCTCAAATTACACAGGCTTTAAAAAATGGCGGATTGTTTGGTTTAATAGCAGGAGCCATTTCTGGGGCGATCGCCGAAGGTATTTATAGCGGAATTGGCGACGGAAACAACGAATTATTGCGAGTAATTTGCTGGGGAATAGCTGGCAGTTTGTTAGGACTTGGACTTGCACAGCGGATTCCTAATTTGGGAGCGCTTCGCGGCACGGGAGGCGGCGGTGTTGGAGGAGTTTTGGGCGGCTGTTTGTTTATTCTGTTTGCTTACAATCTATCCGGTACTGCGGGCCGTTTAGCTGGCTGTGCTGCGATCGGTTTTTGGATTGGAATTATGCTAGTTGTAGCTGAAACTTTGTTCAACAAAGCTTGGCTGGTAATTAGTTACGATACCGGAGCAAATCGTACTCTCACTCTGGGTTCGGAACCGATCACTTTTGGCAGTGATGAAAATTTGTCTATTATCTGCATTCCTAATGTTTCGCCCTTGGCCATGCGGTTTCAATTGGAAGCAGGTCAAATTGTTTGCGAGAATGTTGATAGCGGGGCCGTGAGTTATTTGCGATCGGGCGACCAAAAGAAAATCGGCAACTGTACAATTACAGTAGGAAACTCTGACTTGCCAGCCCCAACACCGACAAATCTTCCGCCTACTTTTATATCAGATCAGCCCGCAGTAAATTCTTTTACCAGCCGCCAATTTTCCCTGAAATTAGGAAGTCGAGTTATTCCTCTGAGTGCGGGAACTCAAATATTCACTTCTGACATACCGAGTTTAACAGCCGCAGCATCTAACGGTCTTGTAGCTATAGTCACTTCTCGATCGAGAAACGAGCTTTCGTTAGGATTGACCAATTTGTGCGATCGCGCTTGGTGGGCTACAGACATTCAAGGCGATATAAAAATGGTAGAACCTGAAAATACCCTAACTTTGGGGTTGGGAACTAAAATCGAATTCGGTGAATTAGAGGGCGAAATTGTGTAATTAAGCGAGTAGAAACTGAGATATTGCACCATTGTCAATAAACTTTTCATGGCCGGGCAGGATGCCCAGCCCACAAGAAAATTTACTCTGTGTGGAACGGGCGGGCAGGATGCCCAACCCCTACTCCCCACAAGAAAATTTAGTCGGTGTGGAACGGGCATCTTGCCCGTTCTTAACAGGATATCCGGCCCACCGCACAAAAAAATTTCCTCTGTGTGGAACGGGCATCTTGCCCGTTCCTAACAATAATTCAAGCAGAACTGCCACTAACTCCATTAATTACCGCCGCACCAATCAAATGAGCCAAACGCAAAGCTTCAGGAACTTTACCAGTGTCTGTCAAACGCTGGAGTACCCTCGCTATTACTTCCGGTTGTTCGCCACAAACTTGAAAAAAGAAAGGTTCAAAAGCGTGAATTTTCCCAGCGCGGCGCAACAATTCTAAACGGTATTCCGAGTCGGGTAAATGGCGGAGGGCTTTTTCAACAGCAGCTAAATTTGGTTGGCGGCGCATGACAGCAACGCAAGGAATTTGCAGCCGCGATGCTAACTCGGGAAGGTCAATAATATTGAAGCCACCGAAAGCAATTCCGTCTAGCAAAACCAGATGCAATTGCGGCAGAAATTTGCCTCCGAGGAGTAGCCCAGAAATAGCATCCGTGGCATCTAATCCGTCTGGCAAAACTTGTCCCCACACCATTCCTTCAAATCGAGTTCCCCCGCAGACTATGCCCGCGATCGACACCAGGCTGCCGCTTGTACGAGAAAACGGAGCGTCGTCAAAGCCAATAACCTTAATTGTGCGATCGAGCCTCAGCAAATCTGCCAGTTTCAACTTGTGGAGTTCCCTAAGCTAAAGTTTTTGACATTAATTTGACTTCTAGATATAGTATCATATACGTTAAAGACCTCATTACTAAAAATATTTTAGACAATTGGTAAAAAAATACGTAGCAGCGATCGACCAAGGAACCACCAGCACCAGATTTATCATATTCGATCGCCTGGGACAGATAATTTGTCGCAACCAACAAGAACACCAGCAAATCTATCCCCAACCAGGATGGGTTGAACACAATCCCGATGAAATTTGGCAGCGCACCCAAAGCGTGATTAAAAATGCCCTCGAAATCGGCAATATCGACCCGAAAGATATTGCTGCACTCGGTATTGCCAACCAGCGCGAAACTACAATTGTTTGGGACAGAAACACTGGCAAGCCTTACGGCAATGCGATTGTTTGGCAAGATACCCGCACTCGCTTTATTTGCGATCAATTAGCTGAAGTTGAGGGCAAAAATCGATTTCAAAAACGATGCGGTTTACCGCTGGCAACTTATTTCAGCGGGCCGAAAATTAAGTGGATGCTGGACAATATTCCAGGATTGCGGGAAGCGGCAAATCAAGGGGATGCGATTTTTGGCAATGTCGATACTTTCCTAATTTGGCACCTGACTGGCGGCGCGCACATTACCGATGTTACCAACGCCAGCCGCACGATGCTGATGGATTTGCAAACCCTCGATTGGGATACCGAAACTTTGGAAATAATGGCAATTCCCCGCCAGATGCTGCCAGAAATTCGCCCTTCGAGTCAAGTTTTTGGAACTGCAAAAGGATTGCTTGCAGGGGTTCCGATTGCTGCTGCTTTGGGCGATCAGCAAGCCGCCCTCGTCGGGCAAACTTGTTTCAATCCGGGGGAGGCGAAAAATACTTACGGTACGGGCTGTTTTATGCTGCTGAATACTGGTGAGACGATCGTCCCTTCAAAGCAAGGATTACTAACAACAGTCGCCTACAAGATGGGGGAATCGCCCGCTGTGTATGCTTTGGAAGGCAGTATTGCGATCGCCGGAGCTTTAGTGCAGTGGCTGCGCGACAATTTGGGCATCATCAACACATCTGCGGAAGTAGAAACATTAGCAAATACAGTCGAAGATAGCGGCGGAGTTTACATTGTCCCGGCATTTTCTGGACTCTACGCGCCCTATTGGAAAGACAGCGCGCGGGGAGTAATTGCAGGTTTAACTCGCTACGTGACTAAGGCACACATTGCCCGCGCAGTATTGGAAGCGACAGCGTGGCAAACGCGGGAAATTTTGGACGCTATGAATCAGGATTCAGCAGTGCAGCTTTTGTCTTTAAAAGTAGACGGAGGTATGGTGGGAAATCACACGCTGATGCAGTTTCAGAGCGATGTTTTGGGAGTGCCTGTGGTGCGGCCTGTGGTAGCAGAAACTACTGCACTCGGTGCCGCTTATGCGGCCGGTTTAGCCGTAGGTTTTTGGAGTCAGCTAGCCGAATTGCGGGACAATTGGGCGGTGGATTGTACTTGGGAACCGAAAATGCCGATCGCACTTCGCGAACAAAAATATCGCTTTTGGAAAAAAGCAGTTTCCCGCACATTCGATTGGGAAGAATAAATCGCTGAGTTAACCCCAAAATCCGTATTTAGTGATATCCTTAAATCCAGCACTATTTTTCAAATTGCAAATAGATGATTTCGCTAAAGAACTTAAAAAACATTATCACCGCCTTTCTATTGATACTGACACTGGCATTTGTAGAAATCGCTGCTAATTCCCAAATGGCGATCGCAGATACAACTACAAATCCCACAACTGCAGCCGAAGTCTTCAGCGCCAACTGTGCAGGCTGTCACATCAACGGCAGCAACATTATCAGGCGCGGCAAAAACTTGAAACAAAAAGCCTTAAAAAAATACGGCATGGATTCCATCGCCAACATTTCCAACTTAGTAACCAACGGCAAAGGTATTATGCCCGCTTACAAAGATCGTTTATCTGAACAACAAATTATCGATGTTTCAGCTTACGTGCTATCCCAAGCTGAAACCGATTGGAAATAAACCCGAATATGTACATTGTAAGACCAAGTTTAGCGCCTAACTTCAGGAAAACAAGCCGAGGTATAATGTAGGGGCAGGTTTAGCGCGTAACTTGGTCATAGATGAATAATCTTTATACAAAACCTGCCTGCTTCTTGTCTTTTATTGTTCATCCCTTAATAATCTCAATACAAACTTGTCCTTTTTTCTGTTTTTTGCTAAAAACCTGTATATTATTGGAGGTATTGCAAGTTGAAAAAACATTATTGGTGGCGTAAAACTTTAATTATTATTAGCTTGTGCTTGTATCTGATATTAGCTAGCAGCCCGCCCGCTTTCGCCTCGATTCACAAATATCCCGAAACTGCCGAGACAGTAATGTTCCGATCCGTACAAAGCCTGCGCAATACAGACGATAAAGCATGGCAAGTTGTTTTGTACAAGCGAGTAAAGTCGGGAGTAGTAAAGTCTTTAAATCTGAGATTAGTAGGATTTCCCGGAACAGAATTGCAGCACCCGGTTCCGCTGAAAGTTGTGGCGGGGAAGCGCGAAATTGGCAATGCTAATGATATTTGGAACGAGTCGGATTTGCCAATTAATGTCGGAGAATACGATTTCAAATCAATAATTACACAAGTGGAAAGTAATCGACCTTTGCGGTTGAGTTTGCCCGTGAAAAATCAAAAACAAACAGAATTGCTGGTTCCTCCTTTTGCTGTCAGAGAATGGCGGCTGTTGTTAGATAGAAACTAAATATACCAAGTTAAGCGCACTCTACATTTAAAATCGATACAATTTGCAATGTCACAAATGGCTATATTTAAATTATGCCTTAAGGTAGATTTAACGTAGTTGAAGGATAATGTTGTCTGACAAAAACTAAAGATACCAATTTAATCGCACTCTACATTTAAAATAGCTACAGTTTCATCAATGTATCAAAAATAACTTTATTTACATAGACCTTAAGGTAGATTTAACCTATTTGAAGGGTAATTATGAAACAAACTAAAAGCTGAGTTAGTCAGGTGACAAAACTTCAGTGTTTTAACGTAGGTGTATTCAGGGTAAATCTACTATGACTTTAATCAGTAAAATTGTCCGAAAAGCATTGGCAACAGGTTACTTAACGGTTGAGGCCGAAGAACAGTTGCGACAGCAGTTGCAGATGACTAAGTACGGTTTAGAAGATTTTGAGGCTTTTATTAATTTGCAAAAAGAGGTGATGGAAGGTCGGGTGAAACAGCAAGCTTTGGAATTGTTACGATCGCGCAAATGTTCTGCGACGGCTTGAATCGACTGCGATCGACCTTTTGGATCAATGGGATAAAAAAGTTACAGCATCTTCTATATTTTATCCCTAACAGGGCTTACGCATTAAGACCGAAGAAACCGGGTTTTTTACCTAATCTCTGGCTGAAAACGAAGAATTTTCGTAAAAAACCCGGTTTCTGACCACCCGTGCCTAAGTTTTACCTAATTAGAAATTTCCGGTGCCATAAAACTTGACAAAACTCCAATAATCCGCAATAATTGTAGATTGTCTGTCTAAATCCGGCTCGGATCAGGTTAAGACATTCCAAAAGCTAGAGAGCAGTCAGCAGTCAAAAGTCCACAACGACCAATGACCAATGACTCATCAGCTACCTGTACGGCAATTTCAACCACCATCCCATGACTTACGCAATCATTGAAACCGGCGGCAAACAATTTCGGGTAGAACCAGGCCGCTTCTACGACATCGAACTGCTTCACGTTGAAGCTGAATCCAAAGTCACCATAGACAAAGTATTTCTGATCCAGCACGAAGGCGAGGTTCATATCGGCCAGCCTCTACTAGAAAATGCCACAGTAGAAGGAACGGTTCTACGGCATTTCCGGGGCCGCAAAGTCCTCGTCTACAAGATGAAGCCGAAAAAGAAAACTCGGAAGAAAAAAGGGCACCGTCAAGAAACAACTCGCTTTATGATTGACTCGATTAGCGTCAACGGTACAGTCTTGGCCGCCAGAGACTTAACTCAAGCAGTTGTGGAAACTCCCCAAACCGCCGAAACTGATTCAGAATAAAACATAGTAAATACAGTTGAGGATATTATGGCCCACAAGAAAGGTACAGGCAGTACACGTAACGGACGCGACTCTAATTCTCAGCGTCTGGGTGTCAAAAAGTACGGCGGTCAAGTTGTCAAAGCTGGCAACATTTTGATCCGTCAACGCGGCACTAAAGTTCACCCTGGTAATAATGTTGGTATCGGCAGAGATGATACTCTGTTTGCCATGATTGACGGTGTAGTGACTTTTGAAAGAAAAGGCAAAACTCGCAAGAAAGTCAGCATTTATCCTGTTGTAGCAGCACCTGTGGCTGAACCAGTGGCTGAAGCTGTCGCAGTTTAATTCTTCGTTCCTAGGTTCGGCAGATTCCTGACAACTTAGCGTAGAACCGATAGTCCGACAGGGGTTGAAACCCCTGCCTCAAAGCTAAAGTCCTCTGAAGAGGACTGAAGAACTCATTTTTCCTCGTTCCTAGGCTCTGCCTGGGAACACATATCTAGAGGCTCTGCCTCCTGATTTTCTATGTTATTAGAAAGTTACAGGAGGCAGAGCTTTTTGCAATTTGTTTCCCCGGAGAAAGGACTCTGGGTGCTTACCAAGAACCAGAAAAGCTGGAAAAACTCTCGTTTTTACTCCTAAAAATTGCCTAGCCTCCTCCGACAATTGTGACAATTTCTAAGATGTCGCCCTCTTGCATCTGTGTAGTTTCCCAAAATTGTTTGTGCAGAATTTCGCCGTTGTACTCCACAGCCACCAAGCGCGGGTTTAATCCCAATTGTTTTAGTAATTCTGGTAACGGTGTGTCGATCGCACAATTGCGGGTTTCTCCGTTAACTTGCAGCGCAATTTGATTTATCATAAGTAAAATATCAGTTTTCAGGGCGGGTTTGGTAACAAAATTATATTTTATGCACAGATTTCCTGTGCTAAACCCGCCCTACAAATCTCCAATCAACCTAGCTTTTTCCGTGCAAAGCTTTTTGAGCTTTGAGATTCTGCATCCGAATCAACTGCGAGATGAAAAACTGCGTGACTAAAGTAGGCTGTTCTGCTTCCATAATCGCGCGTACTATCGCAACCCTTTGAGCTCCGGCATTCAATACTTCATCGAGGTTGTTGATATCAATTCCACCGATCGCAAACCACGGAATCGGCGACTTAGTAGCAGCATACCGCACATAGTCCAAACCCGCCGCCTGTTTATCAGGTTTAGTAGGAGTGGAGTAAACAGGCCCAACTCCAATATAGTCGGCTCCCGCATCAACCGCTCGCTGCATTTCCTCGCCATTCGTAGTCGAACAACCAATGATGCGTCCCGGGCCGAGCAACTTGCGCGCTTCCGCCACAGGCAAATCTTGCTGTCCTAAGTGTACGCCGTCGGCATCCGCTGCGATCGCAAAATCCACGCGATCGTTCACAATCAGCAAAGCATCGTAGCGGTGACAAAGTTCGCAAAGCTTACGCGCGTTGGCCAGCTTTGCGCCGTCGTCTGAGGTTTTGTCGCGGTACTGCACCAAAGTCAGTCCCCCTTGCAAAGCAGCTTCCACGACCCCCATCAAGTTGTCTCTCGGCGAAGTTACAAGGTATAACTGCGATCGAAGTAACTGCTGGTAGCGCCGGTAAGCCAGCAAATCGCTTTCGAGAGTATAAACCCGATAGCGCATCTGCTTAAAAGCCGCGCCCATATTCCGATCGTAAATTTTGCCATACTCTTCAAGTACCCGCAGAGCTTCTTCCACCCGACAGAAATTCGCCTCCAGTAGCTGCTGAATGCTCGAACGCTGCTCTTCCTGCGGGTGACTCAACTCCGTACCCGGATCAGCGGGCGTATCCCTAGCGCTGCGAAGTTCCGCGACGTGCCAAGCAGCCAATTCTTGACGCAGTTGCTTGCACTCCCCAGCTAAATCCGAGCTGTTGAGACCAAACCTGCACCATTCTTCAATAATTCTCAACCCTTCGCGCGATCGATCTAAATTTGCATCTAAAATCCGGCAGAGGGCTGGCTGTGCCGGTAAAGTTCTGTTTTGTTTGTCGCTCATTCAGAACCACCCTAATTATAATTAATCTTACCAATCAACCCGCTATATTCTCCCACGCCGTCAAGATTGTGGCAAAGCAGGCGGCTTAATTTTGGCATAAACCGATGTAAATTCGACAATTTTTTAAATTTTATTGAATTTTCATGAAAACAAAGCATAATAGATCAAACTTGATGAGAGTGGAATCGTTAAACTGCATACCACACTTCGGAGGAGAGCCGTGAGGTTGATTAACAGTAAGACTTTTTCTGACATTTGCTAAGAATCACTTACATTTGCCAGAGGTCTTCATGTCATATAGAATGAATTTAGCCACTCAGATGTAGGTGAAAAACCTTGGTAGTACGCAACCGCTATATAAATAAGTTGCCTCTACATTATCAAAGCAAATAATCTGATTGGCTAATAGCTGTAAGCGATAACCAAGCTGAACGCAAGAATATAAGTGCTTGTAGAAATTTCTACGGGCATCGGTTGATACGCCTTGGTTGAGCTCATATCTCAACTTATATATTTGTTAGCAAATGTTAGCAAAAAAGTATCGGTTAGCAGAACAACACAAAAGATTAACAGCAGAAAACCCCAGCAGGCGGGTGAAATCAAAGTTCGATCGCAAAAACCCGACACCGAACTCGGGAAGCGGAACTCGGATCGCAAATCAGTGGGGTTTATTTATGCTCCTAAATTCTCAATATAGCGAGTGCAAAGAAAAGCGATCGCAAAAATCTTGTCTGAGTTCTTGCCTTCTGCTCGTTTTTGCGATGACCGCCCTTTGCAACCATCAACCGTCAGTTATCGCTGCCGGGATACCGATAGTGCAGCTAGTTTCTCAGACGCCGCAGAGCGACATTAACATACTGTACGTCAGCTCGACAGGGGGCAGCGACACAGGAGGCAACGGCAGCGATCGATCTCCGTTCAAAACCCTTACCTACGCCTTAAGCGTAGCCCCGCCCAAAACAGCGATTTTGCTAGCGCCCGGTACTTACAGCGAGCAAACCGGCGAAAAATTTCCATTAATGCTCAGGCCCAGCGTGACAGTTCAGGGAAATCCCAACACTCGCGGTCAGAATATTGTCATTAAAGGCGGAGGATACTTTATCAGTCCGACTTCGGCGGGTCAAAATATCGCGATTTTAGGCGCAGATGGGGCGGGACTCAGCGGGGTGACGGTGACGAATACCAACTCTCGCGGTTACGCTTTGTGGATCGAATCGAGTTCTCCGACGGTTGTTAACAATACTTTTTCTGGTAGCACTCACGACGGAATTTCGGTAGTGGGTACTTCCAGACCGACGATTGGCGGGAATGTTTTCTCGAAAAATGGAGCTAACGGCATTACTATTTTTGGTAGTTCCCAGCCGGAAGTTCGAGATAATGTGTTTGAAAACACGGGATTTGGGGTGAATGTAGCGCAGAACGCTTCGCCTCTGCTAATCGGTAACAAAATTACTCGCAATAAAGATGGCGTGGTGGTGCAAGCTAATGCTAGACCTGTGCTGCGTAACAATTATATCGAGAGTAATCGCCGGGACGGAATTGTGGCGATATCGAGAGCTCTGCCGGATTTGGGAACTGCTGCCGAACCGGGGGGCAATGTCATTCGCAACAACGGTCAGTACGATGTGAACAATGCGGCCAAAGGTCAAGTAATCCCAGCTTACGGCAATCAATTGTTGAGAAACCGGACGACGGGATCGGTGGATGTGGCGGGAACTTTTACCCCTGGGCCAATGGGGGGAAGTGCTTTGCAGCTAACGACCGATCGACCTCCCAGTATCGGTGGCCCAGACACTTCTCTCCCGGCTTACACTCCCGGCCGGCTAAGTCCCAGAAGTGAAAGAGCGCCACTTCCCCCGCCTGCGCCCGTTTCCAGGCGACCGGTGCAAACTCGACCCGTAGCGCCCAGCACTCGGTTGCAGCAAGAACTTTCTGGGAGGAATGTCGGTGCTTCATCGGTAGTCCCAGGGGCGATCGCAATTCCTGTGCCCGATCCGAATTATCGATCGGTTTCGGAAATTTCGGTACAGCAACCAATTATTCCTCCCAATTTTGATAGTTCGAGTTCAGTTTCTTCCGAGGGTAGATTGCCGGTTCCTGGCCGCAACATTCCTATCGGAAGGGGCGGCTATGTACCTGCTGCTTTAGGGGGGAATTCTTGGCCCGATGCCGCGGATAATTCGCCGTCATTCGATCGAGCCAGAGCTTTGGGTTTCCGGTATCGAGTTGTGGTGGATGCCAACAGTTGGGGCGATCGACAAAAAATGCAATCCCTCGTTCCCGGTGCTTTTCGCTCTTTTTCCAGCGGGCGACCGGTGATGCAAGCCGGTGCTTTTCGGGAACTCGAAAAAGCGGAGGAATTGCTACAAATGCTCAGCGCTAACGGTTTGAATGCTCGAATTGAAGATATCAAATGAAATGGTCAGTAGTCAGCAGTCAGTAGTCAGTAGTCATTAGACCTCTTTCAAAAATAACTAGGACGGGCAAGATGCCCGTTCCACAAAAAACATTTTTTCTTGTGGAACGGGCATCTTGCCCGTTCCCAAATTTTATTAAAAGGACTTTTGCCAGAGGTCTATTAGTTTGTCAACTATCAACTGTCAACTATCAACTGTCAACTGTCAACTATCAAAACTTTTAGGGCCTAGCATATCGGATGCCAGACCCTAAAAAGTTTGTAAATTAAGTTGATTCAAGTGGGTTTTTAGCTCTGCTGAGATTCAGCAAACTACAACTAAGGTGGACTTTTTGGCAACTACTCTGCGGACGAGCTAGCTATCAGCGGAGTCTATTCAGACTTCTGTGTTTGACTGTTGTGCGATCGCAACTTTTGATTCATGCAATAGCCTCAAGCTATCTAACAAATACGAATCGCCATATCAACCTTTCTTTGCTAATAAGCTACACGGTTCAGGCGTTGCCTGCGGACTAGAGCCGAGCGGGACAAATACTCTAATTCCAAATTTTTAATCCAAGTTTTTTGTGCTTCTTGGTTTTGCCCCTCATGTTTTTAAGTTAACACCAACTCCGCGCATAAAAACACTTTGTTTACCAAACTTGACACTTTTTGACGTGTAGAAATACTTCCAAAAGCGATTATTAACAATTTGTACGATCGCCCAATCGCGCAACGTGCATAGGCGGCACTATTGGTTGGCTGTCAACGCAGCAGAGCTTCCCAAGTTGCGCGGCCGACAATGCCGTCTGCTGGCAGTTGATATTGTCGCTGAGCCGCCTTAACAGCAGCTTGAGTTTCCGGGCCGAAAACGCCGTCAGCACTCACCCGCAAAAATCCCTTGGCCCGCAGCCGTTCTTGCAAATCTCTGACTGCCGCCCCCCGCATTCGTCTTCTTAAAACCGGAAAATTTGTTGGCTGCCCTTGGGGGTTAATCTCTGAATCGTCGGCATTTACAGCATCGTTGGCGATCGGGTTTTCGATCGCACTCGGAGTCGCAGGAAACAGCCTGTTCCAAGTATCTTGACCGACTATGGCGTCGGGAGGCAGGCCTGCTGCTTCCTGGAACTGAGACACAGCTCTAGCGGTGCTTTGTGAGAAAATCCCGTCTACAGTGCCAGTATAAAAGCCCAACAATTGAAGAGCAGCTTGGAGTTCGATCACTTCCTCGCCGCGGCTGCCCAATTTGAGAGTGGGGCGGAAGATCGCACCTGTTTGAGCGATCGGGCTATTGCTGTTACTCTGTTCGGAGGTAGGTAGCTGTGCGACAGCATGAGTAGGGGCGATCGAGCCTATTGCCAATAAACCGCACAAACTCCAGCCGAAGAGCAAACTTGGAACCTCGCGGGCTTCATTCCAGCTTGCTATCAAGTTTTGGGACATTGGGAATTCGACCTCTGCAAAACTGGTAGCGATCGTACATCAAATCTGGAAAAAATTTACGCATCGGCCCGCGCAGGGCATGGGGCATGGGGCATGGGGCATGGGGCATTGGGCATTTCTGATTCCCGGCCCTTCCCTTTCCTAAAAATAATTTATCCCCTGAAATAGCTGCAATTTGCAAAAAAACTGCTAGATTGCCCTACAGAAAACATTGAACCGCGTTCATTGGGCCCCAGCAACACCATGTCCGAATTCAGAACCGCCAGCCAAATAGACATCGGCAACGTCAACATCGGGAACTTCCAAGTCGGCAGCATCAGCGGCACCAAATACAACGACTTCAACGCCAACGGCCGCCCTGATCCCGGAGAAGTTCCCATTCCCAACTGGCAAATCTACCTCGACCTCAACAACAACGGCCAGCCAGAGTTTAACGAACCTTCCACCCTCACAAACCCGCAAGGCAACTACATCTTCGCCAACCTGCCGCCGGGAACTTACCAAGTTAGGGAAGTCCAGCAGCCGAACTTTCGCCAAACTACCCCAAATCCCGCACCCATCACAATTACCAGCGGCACAAATGCTGGCAATATCAATTTTGGCAACAACTTTAACGCAGGGACGATCGCAGGCACAAAATTCAACGACATCAACAACAACAGCAGCCGAGATCCGGGCGAACAAGGGCTAGCTAACTGGCAAATTTACCTCGACCTCAACCGCAACAACAGGCTCGACGGCGGCGAACCTTTTACTTTTACAAACGTTGAAGGCAATTACGCTTTTGTCAATATTCCTGCAGATACATATTTGGTAAGAGAAGTCCAGCAACCGGGTTTTCGCCAAACCACACCTGACCCCGGCCCGGTTAACGTTACTTCCAATGCCACTGTCAACAACATCAATTTTGGCAATGTCTTTTTTGTCGGCAGCATCAGCGGTCTCAAATATAACGACCTCAATGCCAACAGCGTCCGAGATGCGACAGACCCGCCTCTGACCAACTGGCCAATTTACATCGACCTCAACGGCAACGGCAGCTTTGATCCGGGCGAACCCAACACCATCACCAACCCGCAAGGCAACTACACTTTTGCCAATGTTTCTCCCGGCCGATATTTGGTGAGGGAAGTCCAGCAACCGGGATGGGTACAGACGACGCCAAATCCAGGCCCGATCGACATCATCGGCAATACCAACGTTGTCGGCGTCAATTTCGGCAACAATTTTCCCACCGGCAGCATCAGCGGCTTCAAGTTCAACGACCTCAACGGTAACGGTATCAACGAACCGACGGAACCGAGAGTTGCCAACTGGCCGATTTACCTTGATTTCAACAACAATGGCGCCCGAGATCCGAATGAACCTTCGACTTTAACAAACCCCCAAGGTAATTTCTCTTTTATCAATTTGCCTCAAGGGACTTATGTGGTGAGGGAAGTCCCGCAGCCCGGTTTTCGACAAACTACGCCCAATCCGACTCCCATCGCCGTGGGCAACGGCACAAATGCCACTAATCTCAGCTTTGGTAACGTGTTGGTGACTGGCACGATCAGCGGTGTGAAATTCAACGATTTTAACGCCAATGGCCGCCTAGATCCTGGGGAACCGCCGATCGCCAATACTCAAATTTACATCGACCTCAACAACAACAGCAGTTTAGATCCGGGCGAAGCGAGTACCTTAAGCGACGTTCAGGGCAATTACAGTTTCCGTAACGTTCCTGTAGGTAGTTATGTTGTCCGCGAAGTTCCGCCGCCCGGTTTCATTCCAACGACTCCACCTGCGGTGGTTGTGGTCTCGGCAGAGATTCGGGCTAGCAGCATAGATATCGATTTGGTGACTGGAGAGGCTGAGGGTCTGTCGGCTAAACCCTTGGGCGACCCGCTGACGGATGCCCGTAACTATGCGGGCGAACCTGCAGGCAATATGGGGGCCGATAGCTTGCTTTTGAGCCAGTGTCGTGATAGTGATCAAATTAGTAAATTTTTGAGTGATGGATTTTTTGCAAATTTAGGCAATACTCCTAACTTTGGGCAACAGAATGTCGGTCTGGAGCCTAACGGACAAATTAGTAATTTTGTCAATACCAATGAATTAAATAATCCGGCGATCGCTCACTCGTTGGTGCCGATGGGCGCGAGAGATTTCGGGGTTATGTAGGGTGAGACAAAGCTTGATCGCCCGGAATCCCAAACCGCAGATAAAAATCAGGATGAGGTGAAAGGGCGATCGCGTGATACCCTATTGTTGGCAACCTCCAACACTCAAGCCTAAGTTCCGGCAACTCCGAAGCTGGCTTGTATATTGGGTGCAAGATTCAGAGGCAGTAGCATCTCTGTAAGTGAGAAACTATCAGGTAATTCCCCCAAACCCGATCGGCGTATTTCCAGTCAGGGCAAGTCATAATCAAGTCCGGTAGCTCGATCGATGCTGGGATATCTGTCATTGGCAATCCCAGAGGAGGCGATCGTCAAGCACAGCGAACCAGGACAAACAAGAACAATGCAGCCGGACTTGATATCAGGGGGAGAAGTCAGTCTTAGGCTTTTTAAAGCTCGAAACAGCAA
The DNA here is from genome assembly GCF_036705085.1 of Microcoleus sp. B6-A1. Taxonomy (NCBI): domain Bacteria; kingdom Bacillati; phylum Cyanobacteriota; class Cyanophyceae; order Oscillatoriales; family Microcoleaceae; genus Microcoleus; species Microcoleus sp. B6-A1. The sequence goes on along the minus strand of NZ_JAUBTU010000074.1, from coordinate 12,999 downwards.
GTATGTACGGACACAGAAGGCGTGCAAATCATGAAGATGTTGCCCTCAAATTGCCAGGGCTCTTCAAAACCTGATATACTTGCCAGCGACAAAGCTTGAGGCATTGTTGTGTGAGATGGGAACATTACCTCAAGTGCAGACGTATGTAAAATCGAGTAGCGGTTGTCAGCTATTAGTAAAAACTACTCAGCAAGTTACAACCCATACAGTAGTCTGTAATTTACGTGGATTTAGGTGTGAAGGAGAGAAATCATGACAGATAACGGAGAGCGCAGTATCCAGCAATTACAGCCAGTTGTGGTTGGGAATGCTGGCCCGGCAATTCTAGGCCTCAAGTTCAATGACTTGAACGGCGATGGCATCAGACAGCCCAATGAACCAGGTCTGGCAAATATCCCGATCCTCCTCGAATCAGCAACAAGCACCAACGGTGTATTTGATGCTGGTACTGGCGAAGTCTCAACCACGACGGACGCTAACGGCGCGTTCTCATTCATAAATCTTATTCCTGGCAACTACGTACTCACGGAAACCGCAATACCTGCAGGTTTCCGGGCTACCACTCCCAACCCCCTCGCAGTCACTGTCGGCAACACAAATGCTAACGTTTTCTTTGGCAACACCCAAGTTATAGGCAGCCGGATCGTTGGATGCAAATACTTAGACATAGATGCCGACGGCTTCCGAGATGGAAATGAACCGGGCATTAAAAATGTCAGGATCTATATTGATGCCAATGGCAACGGTCAACGCGATGCAGGGGAAGCCAACACCTTAACAGACAAAAATGGTGCATGGTCGTTCAACGTAGCACCCGGAACCTACAAGATTCGGGAAGAACGGATCAGACGACAGATTAATTCTGTTACCGGACTAGAAGTTAATGCTACGGACGCAGAACCCTTAGAAACACAAGATTTTCCCCAAAGCACTCCCCCCGGCAACGTTCCCGTACTGGACGTGACGGTAGCAGCAGGTCAAACCTTTGCCTGCGCTCAAGTTGGCGATACTCCGCTCTATCAAATTGAAGTTAACAAATTTCGAGACATAGACCGCAGCGGAACGCGAAATGTTGTTAGTGGAGTCTTGGAACCCCCCATTGCCCGAGTACCGTTTATTTTAGATGTGAACGCCAACGGTCGCTGGGATGGAGCAGGCTCCGAACCTATAGCCATCACAGATGCGAACGGAGTAGTTACCTTCAAGGATTTGCGAGCTGGTGATTACAGAGTGTTGGAAATTTTTCCAGGTGTACTGCCTGCAGAAGTAGGTGGCGGTGTCCCAGGAAACCTCAATGCTCCAGTAGCAACAACTGCAAACCCCGCTCTGGTTTCGGCACCAGGGCCTCAGGCCCGATTCCAGGGTACGATCAGCAGAGAGCAACCGCTGCTAGTAGCAGACTCAACCTACACGCTGAAACCAAACGACCCTAAATTCGTAGACAGCAACCGCGACGGCATTCAACAACCAGGTGAAAGATCGATCGCCACCACTGGTGAGCGGCCGATTTTTGCAGCGCCAGTTACAACTTTACCAGCGCCCAACCCATCGCCATCACTTACCTTTACTCCTGTGGGAGCAACTCAGGGTATTGGCAACGATGCCGGTGTGGGCAACACTCGACCGAACATCACTGTCTTCAAATACAATGACCTGAATGCCAATGGTCGCTTTGAACCAACTCAGGGTGAAGCGCCAATTAGCGGTGTCACTGTCTTCCTCGACACCAATAACAATGGCACTCCCGACGCTGGAGAACAGCAAATCACGACAAATGCCCAGGGGAGAGGTGCCTTTACCAACTTGGCAACAGGCAACTATGTCGTCAGGGAAGTTGCACAGCCCAATTTCTCCCCTTCTACGGCAGATCGCGTCGATGTGACCCTCAGCACTCAGGACGCCAACGTTACCTTTGCCAACACACCCAACAGCAACATCACCGGTTGCAAGTTTGAGGACTTTAACCTGAACGGTTATCGAGATGGTAACGAACCAGCTATTCCTGGTGTCACCATTGCGATCGATACCAACCGTGACGGTGTGTTGCAAGCAAATGAACCCACTACTACCACCGATCAGTTTGGTACTTTTGCATTCACCAATTTGCGCCCTGGCAATTACAGCGTTCGGGAAGTAACACCTTCTGGCTACTTCAAAACGACTCAACCGCTGGATATTGTTCTCGGTGCGAATCAAACCTTTACTTGTGCTTTGGTGGGTAACTCTCGCCGCTATGACCTGTCGGTTCCTAAATTCCGAGATGACAACCGCAACGGTATACGGGATGCCAGCGAACCGCCCCTGGCCAATATACCATTTACCTTGGATTTGAACAATAACAACCGCTACGATCCTGCTACCGAACCGCTGGTGAGAACAGATGCTAATGGTATTGCTCTGTTTCCTAATTTGTCCCCAGGCACCTACTCGGTTTTGGAAGTCTTCGATGCGAGCGTGGAAAACCCGTTCCCAATCCCAACTGGACCGAATCCGGTTAACTTTAGCGTGCCTGGTCCTAACACAGCGCCTACGACGACTGCGACGACCGCAGACCCATCGGGAATAATAAGACTAAGTAGCATCCAGGAGGATGATCCGCTGACTGGTGCTCAGAATCTCGCTCCGGTGACTGGTAAACCTCAGAATGTGGCAACTGGTAGCGATCCTCTGACGGAAGGAGGCTCAGTCGCTAAATCTGTTACCACAGATTACAGTTCGATCGTACTTAATAATCCTGATGCGGCTAATGTTGTTGTCAAGAATTTGCCAGAGCAGGTACAGGCTTCGATCCTAACGTTTTTAGCAGATCAGAAGCTCGACGATAAATTAATGTTGGGCGCTCCAGCTCCCGGTCCGGAGTTAAGGTTAGCTTAAGTTTCTAATTTGAGACTTAGGAATTAGCAACTAGCTGCTTTTTAGATAAACCCGCCCTCCATAACCATAGGTTAGTTAGGAGGGCGGGTTTATTTATCTCTTCAATTACAGACAATGTTTCAGGAAAACTCGCAATTTCGATCTACCCGCCCTCCACAATCAAAGACTCGCGGGGCTGTCTTTAGTAGTAGACTACGATCGGCAAAAAGAACGATGTCCTACCTCCAGAAAACCTTTATTTATGAAGGTAGAACTTAGAGGAATTTTTTATGCCAACCGAACAGAAGATTAATCCGGCTCAACATCAAGAACAGCAACCCGGTATTGAATCCGAGATGACTCCGCAACCTCAATCCTTCGCGGAGGGCTATCGCGGTAGCGACAAATTGCGGGACAAAGTAGCCTTAATTACTGGCGGAGACAGCGGTATCGGGCGTGCAGTGGCGATCGCCTTTGCCAAGGAAGGCGCTAACGTGGTCATCAGCTATCTCAACGAAGATGATGATGCTAAAAAGACCAAAGAGGCGATCGAACAACAAGGCCGGCGCTGTATGGCGATCGCAGGCGACATCGGCGACGAAAACGTCTGTCAAAACCTTGTAGAACAAACAGTTAAAGAGTTTGGTAGCCTCGATATCCTCGTCAACAACGCCGCCGAACAGCATCCCCAAGAAAGCATTGAAGACATCACCGCCGAACAATTAGAGCGCACCTTCCGCACCAACATTTTCTCAATGTTTTATCTCACAAAAGCCGCCCTCAAACACCTCCAAGAGGGAAGTGCAATTATCAACACTACCTCTGTCACCGCCTACAAAGGCAATCAACAATTACTAGATTACTCCTCCACCAAAGGAGCAATTGTTGCCTTTACTCGCTCCTTGTCTCAAAGTTTAGCTGAGAAAGGAATTCGCGTCAACGGAGTCGCCCCCGGCCCGATTTGGACGCCTCTAATTCCTGCAACTTTCCCTGAAGAAAAAGTGGAGAAATTTGGTGCAGACACGGCCTTGGGACGCGCCGGTCAACCCGATGAAGTTGCCCCCAGTTTCGTGTTTTTAGCTTCAAAAGATTCGTCTTACATGACTGGTCAAATTTTGCATCCTAACGGAGGCTCTGTGATTAACGGCTAAAATCTTCTGGCTCCCAATCCTCGTAGGGGCGGGTTTTACCGAAAATCTTTGATGAAATTCATAATATAGATAAACCCGGCCCCCTAGTTGTGGAGGGCGGGTTTATTTATATTATGAATTACCCGAAATATCTTTCGTGAAACCCGCCCCTTGTATGGTGCGTCGCTATCAAAAATTATCAAAAAAAGCGACTATCTCACAGCGACGCACCTTACAAACTCATAACTGTTGCAAGATTTTGGAGAATTGGTATAATATATTTATTTTTTAAAATTGTCTTTGAAAAAACTAGTAATCCCGCCACGTTGGTAGCGGGATTGATAGGTTGCAGTTTAGCTATTCTCTAGTTTTGCTAGAGTTAAAATTAGCCGAATGCTGAATTATTTCAGGTTAGCCATTTCTTGCTGGATGGTGCTTTTGGCTGCTTTGAATTGAGTAGCCATTTGTTCCATTTGTGCTTCGCTCAGGTTGCGGCGAATATGAGGGAACATATCGTTTTCTTCTTGTCGAATGTGATCTTTAACCGCTGTTTGGAGCTGTTTGATTTGGGCTTTGAAATCAGAAGAAGTGGGGTTGAGAGCCTTAATTTGGGCAAGCATCTGCTTCATTTCTGCTTGCTCGCTGTACAGTTCTTGAGTATTGCCGTAGTAGCTGCGAACTGCGGGATAAACAACTTGTTCTTCTGCTTCTGCGTGAACGCTGAGGTCTTTGTAAAGTTGACCGAAGAATTCTTGCAGTTTTTGAGGATCATCGGTGCTTGCGATTTCCATAAAGAGGGTATCGGTTTTGCGGTGATCCATTGAGATGATTTCGGTGATGTTCATCTCATCTTTGCTGCGGGTAACTGCACCGCCGATGATGCCGGTCATTGCTGCCATTGCATCTTGCACGCGAGCCCAAACGCCTTGGTCGGGGTCTTTGCCAGTCAATTCGCGCACGCCTAAAATTTCGAGAACTCCTTTGAGTTGTTCTTGGTGAGCGCGGTTCTCAAAGTTAACTGTGTTGAGCGGGGTAATGGCAGCTTCGATGTCGGCGCCGACTACTTGAGCAGCTTTGTGAATTAACAAACCGGCCATTGTTTGTTTGTGTTTGAGCAGTTCGTGCTGAGCGACTTTTTCAAACATGGTGAGTTCAGAACCTTGCATGAGTTTCTGAACTTCTTCAATCATTTTTGTGCTGGTTTCTTTGGGCTGGGCTTGGATGCCGTATTGCACGATCGTAGTTTCTAATACGCCCAAGTTTTTGCGATCGTCTTCGAGCATATCCCGGAAGCGCTGGGCTAGTTCGGAGTCGTTGCAGGAATTGATGAACAATTGCTCGTTGGCGATCAACAGGTTTTGCAGCGCTTTCATGTCTGCTAATTTAGTTGCGATCGCTTGGCGCTTGGTATCTTCTAGGGTAGCTACCATCTGTTGTTTCTCCTCTCAAGGTCGTTAGTGTTCTTACATCTCTTAATTTATTGATATATTCTGATCACATCCTCTTTCTCCCGACTGATTAATTAATATCCCGCGAAACCTATTGACTTTTGATAAAAAAGATGGTAAGTATTTGAGACTGCTTGAAAAAAAGCAAAAAGCAAAAAACAACAGATGAGTAAGGATGAAGGGCAGAAGACTCCGCCCAAAAACGGATACCGTGCCACGTACTCCTGTCGCGATCGGCTCAAAATTTTAGACTCTTGTTCAAGCCCCCAGATTCATCTGTGCAGTAAATCTAAAATCTAAAATCTAAAATCGACTGAGTGATAATTTCTGTATCAATTAATCCCGATCGCAGAGCTGGAAAGCGCTACCATAGTTGCAGCCGAAGTTAACTAAAGTTTAAGAATAACTAGCTTGTCTCAACTGCTCACTGCTTTAGAGTTCCCAGCCAATGTCTGGAAGATGAATAATGGGTTAACGGTCATTCACCAGCGGATTTCGGCCACACCGGTGGTCGCGCTAGACGTGTGGGTGAGGGCTGGCGCTACGCTGGAGCCGGATTCTTGGTCGGGAATGGCTCATTTTCTCGAACACATGATATTTAAAGGGACGGATTCGATCGCCCCTGGAGAATTTGACCAGGTAATCGAAAATCGCGGCGGTGTCGCCAACGCAGCTACCAGTCACGACTACGCCCATTTTTTCGTCAACGCTGCGGCCGATTATTTAGCAGAAACAGCCCAGCCGCTGGCAGAATTACTGCTGCGCGCTTCGATTCCAGATCGGGAATTCGCTCGCGAGCGAGATGTGGTGCTCGAAGAAATCCGCCAAGCTCAAGACAATCCCGATTGGCTGGGGTTCCAAGCCATGATGGAAACAGTTTACCAGCGGCATCCCTACAGGCGATCGGTATTGGGCACAGAAGAGTTGCTGATGTCGCGAACTCCCCACGAAATGCGCTGTTTCCATCGATCGCACTATCAGCCGGAAAATATGACTGTGGTGGTAGTCGGGGGAATTGATGAACAACAGGCCAGAGATATTACGGGGAAAGCTTTTGAGCAGTTTTCAGACAGATGGGATTGTCCCAAATTAACCGCAGAGGCGGAACCGCCACTGATAGAAATTCGCCGTCAGGAATTGAGCCTCCCCCGATTGGAACAAGCGCGGCTGATGATGGCCTGGACGGGGCCGGGAGTTGAACAGTTGCAAAGTGCTTGCGGCTTGGATCTGCTGTCGGTGTTGCTCGCAGACGGGCGGACTTCGCGTTTAGTCAGGGAACTGCGGGAAGAATTACAATTGGTAGAGGCGATTGACAGCACTTTCTCGTTGCAACGGGAATCGAGTTTATTTACTATCAGTGCAGTCTTGGACGCGAAGGATGTCGAACAGGTGGAATCTCGGATTTGCGATCGGCTTTGGGAATTGCAGTCTGAGCCTGTTTCCGAGGTAGAATTGCTCCGCTGTAAGCGTTTGCTGTGCAACGATTTTGCTTTCTCGCTCGAAACGCCGGGACAGCTAGCGGGTCTTTATGGATATTACAATACGATCGCCAGTGCCGAATTAGCGCTTAGCTATCCCACCAGGATTAAAGCATTTGGGCCATTAGACCTTCAGCGCCTAGCTCAACAATATCTCTCTCCCCGCCGCTACACGGCTGTGGTGCTAAAACCAATCTAATTGGTAAACGGGTAAAAATACATATATTTTTGGTACCGGAGAGATGTTCGGCATTTGTCCGGGGTTCTTTGTGCTTGTGGCGCACCCTAGGGGATAGAGGTTCGGCGTTTGTCCAGGGTTCTTTGTCCTTGTGGCACACCTTACAGGATAGATGTTGTTACATTTAGAGGTTGTGCGTCAGGCCCTGCCCGGTATGACATCATACAAGATGCAAATGGAAAATAGAAAAATGGCAATCAAGTAATTACCAATTACCCATTACCAATTACCCCTTACCCATTTTCAATTACCAATACTTCAGCTACTCTCAGTACAAGTTCCCAACTAAATTAACCATGAAAAATGAAATCCAGCGCACGGTTTTAGACAACGGTATTGTTGTCTTAGCAGCAGAAAATCCAGCAGCAGATATTATTGCAGCTAGGATCTTCCTGCGGGCCGGCAGTCGCTACGTGCAGCCGGAACAAGCAGGATTGTGTCACTTGCTGTCGGCGGTAATGACTAAGGGAACCGATCGACTGTCTTCGCTGGAAATTGCCCAGCGTGTAGAATCGGTGGGAGCGAGGTTGAGTGCCGACTCTACTACAGACTATTTTTTAGTGAGTTTGAAGACGGTTTCTGCAGATTTTGAGGAGATTTTGGAGTTGGCGGCGCAATTGACACGATCGCCCACTTTCCCGGAAGCTGAAGTCGAACTCGAACGCCGCATTGCCATATCAGCAATTCGATCGCAACAAGAACAGCCATTTGCGATCGCCTTCGAGCAATTGCGGCACGCGATGTACCAGGAACACCCCTATGCTTTCTCTCCCTTGGGCACGGAAGCTACTATGTCAAAGCTCACCAGAAACGAGCTCGAACAGTTCCACAAAACCTATTTCCGTCCCGATAATGTAGTTATTTCTGTAGCCGGCAGAATATCCACCGAAGATGCGATCGCTCTGATCGATCGAACTTTTGGGGACTGGAAAGCGCCTTTAACACCCCTGCCAACTTTAAGCGTTCCCCCCCTGTCACCCTCCCCTCAATCGGTCGTTACGGCGCAAGATACGCAGCAATCAGTGATTATGCTGGGCTACCTCGCACCCTCGGTCAGAAATCCCGATTACGCAGCGATTAAGTTGCTGAATACTTATTTGGGTAACGGTTTGTCGAGCCGGTTGTTTGTGGAATTGCGGGAAAAGCGGGGCTTGGCTTACGACGTTTCCGCGCTGTACGCGACGCGCTTGGACACGGCTCAGTTTGTCGTGTACATGGGTACGGCGCCGGAAAATACAACGACGGCTTTTGAAGGATTGCGTACAGAAGTCGATCGACTCGCCACCATCCAACTAAGCGAGGAGGAATTGCAAGCTTGCAAGAATAAAATGCTCGGTCAATATGCTTTAGGAAAACAAACTAATTCGCAAATTGCCCAAGTTTTAGGTTGGTACGAAATTTTGGGATTGGGAATTAAATTTGACCAGCAGTTTCAAGAAGAAATTGCACTGGTGACAGCTTCACAAGCGCGGGATGCTGCTAAGAAATATTTTGTAGAACCGTATGTTTCTTTGGTGGGCCCGGAGGCGGCGATTACAGAGTTGGGTGTAGTGGCTGTTTGTTAAGTAGGAAATTAGCGATCGAACTTGTGAAAAGTTCGATCGATGCGATCGCAGATCAAAAGACTTTGCTCGTCCGCTGTTTCTAGGAATGTGAAATCAATGTTTCGCGTTGCGATGTAAGAGATGAAAGCGCAAGTTATCGGGTCAACTGACACTTGGGTGGGATATGTATTCTTTGTAGGGTATTGCTTTTAAGCCAGGGCGATCGCCAAGCCTTGATTTCAACGAGCAAAAGAGAGCATGATCTTCGATCGTTAACTTTTCAAACCACCCTTGGCGAAAAGTTGAAGCCTAACGGCCTGCGCTTCACCGGACAGTGATAATGTTTGGATCATAACTGATAGCGTATACCTCCGTTCCGGTGCAAGCGCTTGTTAGGTTGTGGAATACCGAAGCGTTGAGATGTATATAACAGACAACCCTAGACGATTCCAATTGGGTTGATTAAGCGAAAATAATACACTTCCCGCTAGTGCTGCCCACCCTACAGGACCGAGTAGAAATGCAAGAGTTTGGCTCACACCCATGTAAACTGCAAAGGGCAAGGCAATCCCCAAAGCACTTGTGAGACTACCTAGTACAGTGCTTGCCAACAAATACACCCCAAAACCACTCATCTTTGCTGCAAACATTGCACCACCACTTAAAAGAAAACCTTCAAGATTAGGGTCATCGCTCTCTCGTCTGAGATCCATAATAATTTGTTGTCGTTGCTCTGGTGTAAGCTGCTCCAACATATTCTGAAATAGCTTAACAACGACAGCACCTTCAATTTCTTGAGTTGATAACTCAAGCCATGTACGACCGTGAAAAACTTCAGACCAATCAATACCAATGTGATCGGCAACATCTGTGACAATTTGTTTCCAAGAGCTGTTCCAGAAAAGCTGACCAATACTCCCGCACCTCAAATACCGTATGTGATTGCAAAGAATTTCAGAGGAACTACCAAATCCTGAATTGGTCAACTCTGCTAAGTTTTGGCGTTGCTCTTCTGTAGCTAAACTGACGATTTCGTAAAATTCTTGCATATTTAGTCTTAACTTTGACGAGTAATCTCAAACTATTTACCAACTGATATAACCCACATTCCGTACCCTCTACTATCATAGGTTTTTTCGGAAGTTTGAGCTATTATAGCGGCTAGAAGGGAATCAAGCCATTATGATATCTACTACCGATGCGTTCAACGGCGGTACAAAGCTTTGAGTCATCACCAGAGTATTGAGTCCGTCCGTTAAAACGCACGGCTATGCTGAGTGCTGAGTTTTGTTATTGTTCTCTATATATTGGCGTAAAACGTTATTAATTAGAGTTTTATACTGTTCTCCTTGAGCCTCAAACCACTGCTTCACATCTGGATCGAGCTGAACTAAGTTGTGGGCTTGAGCTGCTGGAATACGTAAAGTCGCTCGTTCAAAAAATTCATCGGTCAGCGGTGGAATATCTGAGTAGTCAATATTCTCTTCTGACCTTGACTCTAAGGCTGCCCAGTTAGTACCAGAGGTACTGTTCAAATCGTTTCTGCTCATGACGGTTGGCTCTTCGCGCTGAAATGATTCGGATTACATTGTTTTGACGTTCTGTCCAGACTACTACCGCTATTCCAGAACCGAGAAAACCGATTCCAAACCAGCGATCTTCGCCATAATCAAAACGATCGTCTAGCTCAATCAGCATTTCACCATCAAACATCGCGGGAACATCGGCAAAATCAATCTGATGTTTACGGATGTTTTCAAGGTTTTTCGCTTCGTCCCACTCAAATTGCATGAAGGATTAGGATATGCGAGATTAAACTATCTTCATTCATTATCACGCATTTGGCCCAACAGGTTTTATGCTGCACTGGAGATCGATGTTGGGATCTAAACTCGATCGCCCGCAAACATTAAACACTGGAAAAAACCTAGTGCGACTTCAATTGAACCTTTTCTGTTCCCGATCGGTCTAAATTCAAGACAGACCCATCAGGTCTAATTTATATGTACTTAGTAAAGCACTTTCAGATTAAAAAAGAGCTGACTCCCTGGCTTAGCGGACTCCTCGCCACATCCCTGCTTGCAGGAGTCGGCTACACAGCTTACAGCCAGTTAACAGTCAAATCCAGCCCCGAAACCAGACGCAAGGAAAAAACCGTTGCTGTCGAAAGGGTGAACCTGCCAATTACAATTTCGGCAAACGGCACAATTGTGCCCGAACGTTCCGTTAACGTCAGCCCCAAAACTTCAGGAATGCTCAAAAGTTTGCTTGTCAAGGAAGGAGATAGGGTTGAACAAGGGCAGATTCTCGCCTACATGGACGACTCCAACCTTCAGGGGCAACTTACCCAAACTCGCGGACAACTCGCAGCCGCAGAAGCAAACCTGGAAAAATTGGTCAACGGCACTCGAACCCAGGACATTGCTGTGGCTAAGGCGGTGTTAGCAGAACAACAGGCAAGTCTGGAAAAATTGCTCAACGGTAATCGAACCCAAGACATTGCTGTAGCTGAGGCAGCGTTAGCAGAACAACAGGCAACGTTGCAAAAATTGCTCAACGGCAATCGAACCCAAGATATTGCCGTAGCTGAGGCACAACTAGCTGAACAACAGGCAAATTTACAAAAATTGCTCAAGGGCAATCGCCCTGAAGACATCGCCCAAGCGATCGCCCAACTCAGAGATGCCGAATACGCCGAAAACCAAGCAGAGGAAGACTTTCAGAGAAATCAGGAACTATATAATGCCGGAGCCATTGCTTTGCAAGTTGTCAACAACTCCCGCACCGCGCGCGATCGAGCTCAAACGCAAGTCAGGCAAGCCGAACAAGCTGTAGCTTTGCTGCAAGCGGGTGCTCGCCCTGAAGAAATCGCTGCGGCGCGGGCTGCTGTGGAGCAAAAACGGCAAGCTTTGACCCTGGCGCGATCAGGGGCACGCCCGGAAGACATCGCTGCGGGGCGGGCCACTGTGGAGCAAAAACGGCAAGCTTTGGCCCTGGCGCGATCGGGCGCACGCCCGGAAGACATCGCTGGGGGGCAGGCCGCCCTGCAGCAAAAACAGCAAGCTTTGGCGCTACTAGAAGCCGGTTCTCGCCCGGAAGACATCGCCCAAGCCCGCGCTCAAGTTCTCGCCGCTAGAGGCAGCCTGCAAAGCGTTCAAGCGCTGATCGACGACACTGTGCTACGGGCTCCTTTCACCGGCACTGTTACCCGCAAGTACGCCGATCCGGGCGCTTTTGTGACTCCCACGACGGCAGGTAGTGCGGTTTCTTCGGCGACTTCTTCTTCGATTTTGTCCTTAGCTTCAAAAAATCAATTAGTAGCAAACGTAGCAGAAACTAATATTTCTCAGATTCAGATCGGCCAGGCTGCGTCTATTCAAGCCGATGCTTTTGCGGGAAAGACTTTTAGAGGTAAAATCACTCAAATTTCGCCTCAGTCGATCGTCCAGCAAAATGTGACAAGTTTTGAGGTAAAAGCGGCAATTATTAATGATGATAAACAAATGCTGCGATCGGGAATGAATGTGAATGTTGAGTTTAAGGCTGGTGAACTTAAAAATGTTTTGGTAGTTCCGACTGCGGCAATTGTCCGTCAACAAAGGGAAACGGGGGTTTTTGTTCCGGGTGGAGAAGATGGTAAACCTGCTTTTATGCCGATTAAGACTGGTATGACGGTGGATGATAAGACGGAAGTGCGATCGGGTTTGAAAGGAAATGAAAAAGTGCTGATGAGTTTCCCCCCCGGATTGCGGCCTAGATCCCAAAATCCATCGGGTGGAATTCCAGGTTTGCAACCGGGTGGGGGAACGCGCTTGCGTTAGGGTTTTGATTTTTTTTATTGAACCGCAAAGCCGCGAAGGAGGAAAAGCAAGAAGGAAGAAGGATTAAGGTTTTAATTGCCTATGCTTTTCAGCTCACTGCCCCATACCCAATGCCTAATCAATAATATATAGCAATTCCATTTGAGATGTAAATATGGATTTCTCTGGTAAAATAGGAAATTTTGATAATAAATGAAAAGGAAGAAAGCAAATGGAAGCCAATCAAAATGAAAAAAAAAGACAAATAGAAGGTTTAATCAAATTTATAAATAGTAATGGAGACTCGCGAGAAATGAAGAGAGCCTTAGCCGTAAAACTGGCTCTACAAGGTTATGTGTACCGAGCAATAGAAAATATAATAAATGTATCTCAAGGTTATGTAAGTAAATGGAAAAAAAGATTTATAACACAGGTAGTAATAAATATGTAGTGAAGTTTAATTACAGTAATTGAATACATAGGATAATTTTATAAATAACACAATCAA
>NZ_JAUBTU010000073.1:0-36853 GCF_036705085.1 Microcoleus sp. B6-A1 | reverse complement strand
CACGCTTTGTCTCGGATGATTCACTTTTACCCCCTCAATCCGCGTATGTGCCAGTTGGGGGTGCGGAATGTGGGTTTGAATGACGAATTGTGGGGCGATCGCATCTTGATATCGGAGTAGGTAGCGAGTGGAATTAGAGCGGGCGATCGCACTTGTCACCGATTTTTTGGATATGTGCGATCGGCAACAGCAATGTCTCCTCAATTTCCTGCCGCATAGCAGGAGATACATTACAACCGCTATTGAGGCAATCTACGAGCAATTTATTAGCATCGTAATACTTCCTCAGCAATGAGTTTTGCTCTTGGCTGAACTGCCAATCGTGACCTATATTGCGATACTTAATCATCAGATTTATTAATTGCTGAGTCCAATCTTTACCTTTAGCATTCCACCACTCCCGCTCGCTTCTCCACCACTCCTGTATTCTGTTTGTGTATGCTGAATCATATAGTTTGTCTCTGAGTTGTTGCAGAGATTGCTTCAATTCTGGTTCCAGATTTAAATTGAGAGTAAAGGCGAGGATAGAGAGAAGATTGCGACCTGATGCAGCAGCATAAGTATAGGGAATATTAAGGTCAATTGCATAAAACATTGCAACATCAAGAACAATATCAGTAGCCAAGTCAGAGTGGCGTTCAGTAGCCAAGCCAGAGTCACGTTCATTGTCATAATAAGAAGTAAAGTCCAAGAAAAAAAGTTCAAGGGGTGGTTTAAAGGTATGGTCAATGGCATAAGCAAGAATACGGATCAAATTTAGGTCAAAATTCAAGTCCGAACGAGGGTTACTAACGCGCTCTACCTCTCGACCAAGATAAAAAGCACGGATAGCTGATGGTTGATAGGGAGCATTAATGGAAAAAGATTTATTTCTTACCCACATTAGGAATTGCTGTAACTGCTCATCATCAGCGACCAGCCCATCAACTTGCTGTTTCATTAACAACAACAAGTCATCAGCTTTTTCCAACATCGCAACTGCTAAGAACAAGACTTCTCGCCAACGCTTCTCGGTCAGGTGGCTGACCAGTTTTTCCAAAGCTTGTGGAGCCAAATTGTTAACAATTTCTCTGGCAGTGAAATACTCTTGAAATGTTAGATGAGAAAACGAATAAATTCCTCTTGCCCTTTCCACTAATAATCCATGTTGTGCCTCGATCGCCTTCAGGACTACCTCACTATCCATTTCTAACTGAACGCGGTCAGTTGTGGCATCGGGTAAGTTAGCCAGATAGTCGGCAATCAATTGCTGAACTGTGTTTTTTTCAAAAAAATAATCGCCCCGATCAAAAGTAATAGCTGCTAAAAAAGCAAGTAACTGTTTCTTGCGGCACAAATTCAAATCTCGATAAACTTCATCCCGTTGAATGCCTCTCGTTTCATCCCATTTTCTGAGCATAATTTCCAGTCCTTCCTCATACAACTTGGCTCGGTTGGATGGGAAATCTGCTTTCGCTTGGAATACTAAACAAGTCAGATTAAGCAAAATTGGCGTTACTGCCAGTTCTCGAATTTGCTGATTTTTTTGCAGTGTCAGCGTCTCTACAAATTGAGATGCTAAAGCTTTCCCTGCCTCAATATTCTGGGAAAATGCCACAAACCAATTGAGCGCGAAGGCAGCAATTTGCTTGTTATTAAAATCGGCAACCTCAACACAGGTAAAGGCTTCGTCGTGAAATCGGTACTTAGCAGCGGCAATTCGACAGGTAATTATAAACTGATTGTTGTAATACTTTTGGACAAACTGACGAATCTGTCTGACGACTGCATCGCTATCTGATTCTGGCACTTCATCTAAGCCGTCCAATAAAATCAAGCCTCTGCCTTGACTGAGTACGAATTCAGTTTGCGATCGCGCCTCAACTCCGCAACTGGCAAATTCGTCGCTGATATATTCTAATAAGTCAAGATTAGCGATTTCAGCAAAGGTTTTCAGAGAGATAAAAATCGGTATTTTGTGTGCTTCAAATTCTGAGCGATCGCACTGAATAGCGATGTGTTTCAAAAAAGTAGTTTTACCGGAACCCGGTTTGCCGAGTACCATCAGTTTAGAGTGAGATTTCACCGCATCCAATCCTGGTACTCGTTTCTGGCATATTTTACCTAATCCCAAGCGGTTAAAGTTATCCGCATCTGGGTTGAACTCTCTGAGTAAATCGCTAATTTCTCCCGGCTGCCAACTGGTAATTTCCTCCAAAATGTTGACTTCAACGTAGAGCTTGCTGATATCAACGGGCTGTGCAATATCCAACAGTTGCATTTTGCTGTAAAGCTGTTGGATTTTGCTGTGGCATTTTTGCCGTATCTCTTCCACTACCGAATCAATATCCTGTTGGCAAAAATCTCTAACCCCCCCAACCCCCCCTTGGTAAGGGGGGGCTAAAGGAGGACGATCGACAATTTCTTCCCAATTCAACTGCAAAACCGTGCAGAAAGCCTTGAAAGCATTGGCTTTTATTGGTTCTCTTCCTCCTAAAAAGCGCCTCCAAGTGGGCAGCGAAAGACCATCGGCATAAGGGCCTGCCTCTGTCCAAGTTCGATCAGGCTCTAATGTTTTACTAGCTTCTACTAGCCATCTGGGGTCTTCTATAGTCGATCCCCTTTCTCTTCTAGCTTGCTTAATTTTTACTAATCCCTCTTCAGAGGCTTTGAGGGTAGTCATTATATAATTTACTTATCTCATTGTCAATGTCAGTTTTCGTTCAGTTTAGCGATCGCAAACTGAGTTTGTCAAGACCCCAGCAACAAAGAGAAAATGATCCTGACAACAACTGCACGGCATACGGGAAAAGTCAGGCATAAATCATGCAAACTTAATCGTTGAGAATGCCACTCTCTTTTTTAGGTAAAAAAGTACACATTAAATGATGACAAAGGATAGCACCATGAGACATAACATAGATGACATCCCGTCAGGCGGGATAGGTATAAAAATTATTGGCAAAATTGCCGATGAGCTAAGTTATACCCGCACTTCTTGCGGTCGGAACTGTCTGTTCATTGTAAAATTTTATTATCAGCAGCCTGGTCTAGTACCACTCCCACCCAGGATTCAAGATGGTTTTTTTAAGCGGGCGATCGATGTTTTAACCAGCTTTAATTTCTGGTTTCAAAAGCAACGATTTCCCCAATCCGAGCCAAGTTGTAACCAGCAAGTTCAAAAAATTAGCCTTCAAGTAAATACTGATATCAAGGCTGTTGCTCAAGTTTTATCGTGGGTTGAACAGTTAGATCCTCTACCTATTCCCCTATTCGTTTTGCATCAGTGTAAACTGGCTGTGATTGAAGGGTTTACGAATGCTGTTCGCCACGCTCACAAAAATCTGCCATTAGAAACTCCGATCGAGCTTGAAATAATGGTATTTAACGAACACCTAGAAGTAAAAATTTGGGATTGGGGAGAGCCTTTTGACATTCAAGCGAAGTTGAAAGAAGAATTGCCGGAAAAAATTCTGTATTAGTTGGAAGGATCTGGGATTTTCGCTTCACTAAAGCTGTTCTGTAATTACCAGCTTTAAATTGAGCCTAGGAAGAAACTTTTTTGTTATGACTACTGATACTACTCCCAAGATTCTCGTTGTGGATGATGACTCATCAATCCGCAATCTAGTTCATCGCTTTTTAAATCAGAAGTATCAAGTAGATTCGGCAGCAGATGGCGAGACGGCTTTAGAATTGTTTGAGAAATTCAAGCCACTGCTAGTAGTTCTCGATTGGAATTTGCCGGATACTACAGGCTATCACCTCTGCCAGGAAATGCAGCGCCGTACTAATGTTTTTGTGATTATGCTAAGCAGCCGCACAGACGAAGGTGATAAAATTAAAGTCCTGTCTGCAGGTGCTGATGACTATATCTGCAAACCCTTTGGTTTGGCGGAGTTGGCAATTCGTATAGAAGTTGTGTTGAGACGGATGAGGCCTGTCACTTCATCACGTATTGTATTCGATCAATTCGCGATCGATTCAGCGCGTCGGGAAGCAACACTCAACGATCGCATTATCAAGTTAACAGCCTTGGAATTTAAGATATTGTATTTTTTGGCAAGTCATTCCAATCAATCTTGGAGTCGCCAACAGCTAATCGAAAAAATCTGGGGGTGGAACTGCGACGACACAGGAGAAAAGCAAGTTGTTAGCGTGCATATCGGCCAGATTCGCAAGAAAATGATTCAAGTTGATGCTAATGCGTCGCAGTTTATTAAAACTATTCGGGGTTACGGTTACAGGTTCGATCCGCCGAATCGCACGGCAATGGCAATTTACTAAGCTCATCGGCATTAACCACCTTATTTGGTGAAAAACCTATTTTCCCACGTGCCGTGGGGCAGCCAGATGCCTCCTAGGGAACGAACGCGATCGGGTAACATGAAGTAAGCCCAAGCCGTGCCTAAAGGTTTGAGGTGTCGATCGAAGATTTCGATTTCCTGTCGCTGATATTCGTTTTGTGTCGGTTCCCGCAGCGGATGATAGTCTTCCAATCGGTCTAAATCGTCCAAAATAGCCGAGGAAGCGAAACAGAGGAGAAAACCGCAGACTGTGCCATCTCCGGCCATCATCGCAGGATAGCCGATCGGCAGCGCAAAAAGTTGACCGCGGGCGATCGCGGGGTAAGCATTCACAACTTTTCCTTCGCAGTAGCGGAGGTAGTTGCACTCCCCCGGTTTGAGAGTGCCGTAGACAAAGACTTTCATCGGGTAGGGCCTAACCGCTAGTTTTTGCTAACATAGATGGCTAAGCTAATAGTTTAAGTCTCGCGGGCGATCGCGACTGCAATCTTGATAAATTTCGTTGTTTACCTTTCTTATAATTCATGACTCTAGCAGTTAGTTTTATTGCTTTTGGACTTCGGCCTTTGTACTTGAGCTCTTTTTTGCCGTTCCTGCCCCTTGACAGCTTGTTTTCGACTCAAGGGATTATGGTGATGCTGCTGGCCGCCTATGCGGGGGCGATGTGGATGTTTCTCACCAGTGCTCCGAAGGTACACACGGTGATGGTATCGGATCTCGGACAAGCGAGGGAGTTCTATGAAGGTATGCTAAACCTGCCAGTAGCAGAAGTGCCGCTGCACTACTACTACAATTACGAGCAAACTTTGGGGACAACTGGTATTGATCCGCTGTATTTGTCGCCGAATGTCGGGAGGGCAACGAGCTCTCAAACAATGGGGAGTCCCGATGGTTTGTGGTATCAGTTGATGAAAAATACCCAACTACACATTATTAGCGGGGCGGGTGTAGGGGAAAAAAATCGCCCGCGTCACGTTTGTTTCGATCGCGAATGTTTGGATCAGCTATTGATGAGGGTACAAACTCGCGGCATTAGTTATAAAATTCGCCGGGAAAAGCCACTGAATTTTTTGGTCAAGGATTACGACGGCCGCGTCATTGAAATGGCTGAGGTTAGTAATTAAGTAGGTCGTTCTAATTAAAAGTAAAACGATCTCGCGCGCTACCCCCGGCTTCTTTTGTTGGGTAATATCATTCCGGCTGGGCCGGAATGATATTAGTCGCGAACAGGGCTCATCTCCAGAGAGATAGTCGCTCAATCAAAAAATGATAAGAATAGTTGAGATTTTTGAAATATCACTATATTTTGGCTAAACTACCTTGATTGGTTTCCGGAGATTTTTGTATATTCCCAGAATAATCAGTAACAGTCTTGTTAACTAAACCCTGGAGATAAGTAGAAATGACAGAAGTTGAAGCCATTGTGGAAAGTTTGTGGGAGCTGGATGATGATGTATTGGAAGCTCAGCTAGGCTGTCGCGTACAAGCCATAGGGGATGATGTTGCTGGACGTGGAGCCAAAGGGGTAGACCCAGCTTCCTTGGAATCTATTGATGTGAACGTTGCGGCTAGAGCAGCGATCGATCCAAGATTTTTAGATGCTGGTCGCCAGTTGTTCGATCGCGTCAACCCCTTAGTTTACCAACTTATGTGCAAACCCCTCGGAGACGATGCAGAGACTCAGAAGATTTTAGATGAAACCATAAATCAGAACTATACCAAAGCGGCTGGGATGTTGGCTCGGGTTTTAGCCAGTGGAGTTGGGTTAGCTCCTGCTGTTGCTACTCTCCTGGCAACTCTAATTATAAAAAAGATTGCAAAGACAGGTGCTAATGCAATTTGCGAGACTTGGGAGAAAAGTTTAGTAAAACCTGCCATCTGAGCTTTATACAAAGATGGGTAATACAGTCTTGGACGCACTCCGACCAAAGAAACCGGGTTTTTTACCAAATCTGCGCGCTGTAACGCATCTTCTCGCAAAAAACCCGGTTTCTGACCACCCGTGCGTCCAGGGTATCATAAAAACTCTGTGACGCGATCGCACTTTTGTACTCAGAGGTTTTGTCGGGCGATCGCACTTTTGTACCAAGAATTTTCAGAGGCGATCGCACTTATCTACGCATATTTGACGAATAGCTGCTACGCCGTTAAAAACTTTTATCTTTTCCAACTACTTTGGCACATCGTCGCATAGGTGGCGATCGCTTTTACTAACATTGGGGTTATTCTCAAGATAGTCACGCACGCGATCGCAACCTTTCGAGAGCAGTTCATCGAATTCTCCCAGCCGCCACAACTCAGTAGTACCATCCTCTCCAATCACAGCCAGCATACTGTTATCAGGGCTAAGGCTAAGACTTTTGATCTGTTTATCTGAGGAAAATTCCATCAATTTTTCGCCCTTCAAGTTCCACAAACCGATGGTGTTGCCTGAAGTAGTCAGGAGTAAGCTGCCATCATAGCTAATCTTGACAGAACCAAATTCATTTCCAGCTTGCCGTCCTGGGATCAAGTTAGTTAAGTTTCCCGAAAAGTCTAATAAATCAACATTGCTATAAGTTGCGCCTGCGTCTCCATTACTAACAAAATTAAGTAATAGTGGCTTGCCATTGGATTGAAAACTAACGCCTTGGAAGGTGTTAGTGAATATTTCTTGTTTCTTTTCTTCTAACTGGTTGCCCTTAGTATCCCATAATCGGACTAAAGTGTCGTCTAATGTTTGACTTTCGTTATCTGGATTGTTAGCACCGCCATCGCCTATAGTGGCAATTTTCTGACCATCCTGACTCCAACTGACACTCGTGACCTTCCCGGGATGTGCTTGGAATTTTTTTACAACCTTGCCCTGCAAATCCAACAAGCGCACCATACCCCCATCTCCTGTGGTAGCAATTGTCTGACCATTAGGGCTAAAACTAACACTTGTAGCTTTGGGAAGCCCTGTAAATTTCTTGATCTGGTTGCCTTGTAAGTCCAACAAGCGCACAACACCTTCTGAATCTGCGGTAGCAATTGTCCGGCCATCAGAGCTAAAACTAATACTTTCTACTCGGTTTTGAACCAGTTTAGGTTTAGATAAAGGCTGTTTCTCTAAATCCCACAAGCGGATATTGTTGTCATCCCCTAAAGTAGCTATTTGCTTACCATCAGGACTAAAAGTAGACATCTTCACTCTGCCTTGAGGCAATTTGAATTTGCTCTGAACCTTGGCATCTTCGTTCAAAAAGTTGACAGTACCATCAACTCCCGTCGCAGCTAATTTATTGCCATCTGGACTAAAACTGCCACCCCGACTAATTCTTCCTTCTACATTTTCTAGTTTGCCCGGTTCCGAAAAATTCCACAAGCTAGCGTTTTCTGACTCTTCTCCATAAAAAATCATCGCTTGCTTGGCATTGGGGCTAAAGCTGACTTTTATTAAGTTAGTACCAAAGGTGTTTTTAAATGCCGCTACCTCTTGGGAATTTTGGTTCGATAAATCCAGCACTTTAATGCGGTCTTTGTCTGTGTCTAATGTAGCTATTCGTAGTTCACCACTGGGCTTAAGACCAAGCCCAATTATGCTCGATGTTGGTAATTTGCCTCCCCTTATCTTTTTACCTTGCAAGTCCCATAAGCTTACAGAGTTGTCCTTTCCAGTGGTAGCAATTCTGTTGCCATCCGGACTAAACCTGATATATTCAATCGCTGGGATGCCGTCCCTCGCACCTTGGTGTGCTTTAAATTCAGTTAATTTTTTGCCTTTTAAGTCCCACAAGCGTAGTATTCCGTCTTGTGTTGCAGTAGCAATTTTACTACCATCTGGACTAACACTAATACCCCCAGGAAATAGACCTTCTTGCCCTTGTAGCTCGGCTATTGGTTTGCCATATTTGTTCCACAACCGAACTTTATTATTTTCTGATGTAATAACAAGTAACTGGCGCTTCCTAGTAAAAAACATCCTGAATACGATACCTGGAGGTGCTTCCCAGCGATCGCGTTCTTTTGCGCCATAGAACATATTTCGCAGGGTTTGTCCCACTTGACTGTGTAGGTCATTATCAGGTAAAAATATCTGCTTAATATTTTTACTACTACGGAGGCTATCGACCAAAGCATTTAACTGTTCATTGATGCGAAAATTTGCTTCAGCAGATGCTCTAGAGGCACTAACTTGACCTATTTGGGCATTGCGCTGTCCAATCAAAGCGGCAATGGTTAACGCACTCAATCCCAGCATGACTGCGATCGCAATGCGCCACCGCCAACTACTATTCTGGCGTTTTTGCAAAACACTTTCCTGCACAAACTCAGCTTCTACGTGGTTCAACCAGTTGTCATCGGATTTGAGTTCTTTATCCAATACGTCGAGATAAGGATTCGCATTCCACAAAAACTGTACGGGTTTCTCTCTCGATTGCGCTTGCTGATTTTGAGCGCGGCGTAATAGTCGAGCAAACTGAGCAGGAATTTTATTCACTAAGTTTTCGATAGTCAAGAGTCGTCCATCTAACCAATCCAAAACAGGATCAGCCCTGTCTAGAATCCCTTTTGGCTGTTCTTTGTCCTTATTTTTAAGGCTATTCCACTCCCTCGCTGCGGGAGTTAGCCGTCGTTGCAGCAGTAAGCTTTCTTGTTCCTCCTGTTTCCACTTCAGCAACCTTTCCCATCCCCGCACCAAAGCATCATGGGCGGGTTCCACGTAGGGATTTCCCTCTGCATCTTGCCCTTTCACTAACAACCTGGCTGTGCTAAAACGCTCCATTACTTCCTTAACTAAACTATTTTTTTCTGGGGGATATTCCAATTCCGATAACTGGACTTGTCTACGCGCTAATTCACCCCCACCCAACGCAACCATTCGTAACATCACATGACGGATAACTCTTTGATAAGCTGGATTTTCTTGAACTAACGCCTGATATTCCTCATCTGCTCTTTGAGTCAGCGATAGGATTACTCCTCCCAAAGCTTGATAATCTGCTTGAGTCAGCGCCCGGTCAATGGTGAGCCCTCCGTTTTCTGCATCCCGTTGTCGCTTTAAATACTTGAGATAAAGTTCGCTCAGGGCAAAGGAAAGCAGAGGCAATGCTCCCGGCATATCCGCCACTTCATTAATTAATTGTTCTACTAAATCGTGGGGGTGAAAATACATTACCCGTGCTTCAGCGGGTTTCTCAATTGCTTGGCGTAGTTCGGCTCGTGTCATCGCTGGTACAATAAATCGTCCGTTGAGCCAACGCTTTTTAAGCTCAGTGTCAGTGTTTCCTACTTCTTTTTTAAGGACTGTGGGGAAAAACTTTAAGCCAGCATCTCTGACTTGGGGTTCAAAGTCAGAACGTAGGCTTAACACTACCCGTAATTTATCCCGATGGGCGTTAATTGCTTGAAGTATCTGTTGGAAAAATTCCTTGCGCTCATCCTCATCTTGACAGAGTGTAATAATTTCTTCGCTTTGGTCAACAAACAGTAATAACTTAAAATTGGGGAATTTTTTAGCCCAAACATCAATGCTCATTACCAGGTTATGCTGTGGATTTTGTGGCTCTACCTCTGGTAATTGAATTTGTTTCAAAGCATTATTTAAAGCTTGCAAGGGAGTCTTACCAGGACGGATGGGTGGCATAAAATACCATTTTTCAGTTTTTTCTTTCCGTAGTTCGGGAATTAATCCTGCCTTCACCAAACTAGATTTACCCGCACCAGAAGCACCCAAAACCACTGTTAGGGGATTAGTTTTGACAAAATTTTGTAGCTTTTCGATTAGTTCGCTTCTACCGAAAAACAGTTTGTGGTGTTCCTCTTGAAAGGGTGACAAGCCGCGATAGGGATTTTTGGAAACATCCAATGGTGGTGCGGGTGGTAGATTCAGGGCGTGTCCTGGTGTCAGGAAAATATACTCGCCTTTATCGTGTTTTTTGAGGGGATGAATCCCTGGCGTCTGGCGGATGGCACGTGCTTCTGTGGCAATTTCAACCCGATCGCGCAAATACACATAGAGATCGGTTGCCGTAATTACACCATCCCCGGCTGGCTTACCGGGTTCGGCGGGTGGAAAAGCATCGGCTTTACCCTCAAGTGCTTCTATCAACGCAGAGGCAAACGGTGAATGGCTTCCAATTTGTCCGCGATCGTCTTTCAGGTTAAAAGCATCCAGTGCAGTTTGGTCATGGGAAGCCGAAGTAAGAACTTGCCATGCGGGGTCTTGAATGAAGCGATCGTAGCGTTCTTTGTGGATCGTACCCTGTTCCATCGGAATCGCTTTGCGCGTACTCGACCAGCGAAAAGCACCCGCAAAGCAACAGTCGAGAATTCCCAAGAAATGGCGGCAGGGAAGCTGAAGTAGGGCTTGATTTACGTCTGACATCCGCAGGTAAGTGCTAGCCTTGCCAAACTTAGCGTTTTGAGGAATCAGATAGCCTTCGGGGCCATCCTCGCCGTTGAGGGCAATCCCATGTCCCGCAAAGTAGAAGAGGAAGCGATCGCCCTTTTGAATTTGTTGCGGCAATTCTATCTCTAATACCTGCCGAAGTTTGCTGAGGGTAGCTTCGCCATCCCGAAGCAGAGTAACGGTGTAATCATGCTCGGTTTCGAGAATGTGGGCAATTTCTGTGGCGTCATTGACAGCAGTTTGGAGTGAAGAAATACCGTTGATGTAGTCGTTAATTCCAATAACTAAAGCATAGCTGTGTGTGAATTCTGACATATAACGCATCCAAAAGATTTGTAAGAGTTTGTAGGGGTAGGGACACGGCAATGCCGTGTCCCTACGGGGAGCGAAATAAAACATCTATCGCACGATCGATATTTGAATCTCCTTTGTTGTCCACTCTTGACTCGGATCGAATATCGGTACTGCTGGTCTCGATCGAAACGGAGGTTCGTCAACATCCGCACCCACCGCAGCCAGAAGTTTCCCAAGCGGACTCTCGTCACGATAGAGTCCGGCCTTTGATGCAATTTCTTCATCAAGTGAGGGTAACTCCAGCCAACGAAAATCGTTCTTCCCGATCGTCGCAAAAACTTTCAGCGTTTCCCTAGCTTGGTTGTATCTCTCGGTTTTGGGTAGCTCAAAGTTCAGTGCCTCCAAAATTACGTCATTGGGATTGAGTGGATAAAAAGAGCTTTCTTGATTTCGGATCTTCAGGCGAGAAACTTCCCAATTTGCTTGCAGATTCAGCACTGTAATGTTTAAAACTTGAGACGAAATATTTTTGATTCGCAAAAATGTAGATTCACCCGATTTCACAACTAAATTAGTTGGATCGGTAAATGACTGCGGTTTTTTAGGCATCCCTGGTCGCCAGTTTGGTTGTGTGAGTAATTCCACTTCTAGCTGATTAGTCAACTCAGAAAATTGATTGCTCAACTCCTGAATTGCCTGATATTTTGCCAAATGTACCAGACGCTGTACTACCTGTTGCGGAGCCTCAGAATGCTCAATCTTCAGGGCAGGTAGCAGGTTTTTAATGGGCGTGCCAACGCAAATCTCATACTCACCGAGTGGATTAACCGCAACTAGATAATCTTCCTTTTGTTGTGCATCCGCCAGTTTCAACCAGCCATTTCCTGCCAGTGCTTCCTCGACTGCTGAGAGTGCATTATCTTGCTTGTCCGCAATTGCTTGAGGCAGTTCATTGTCTTTCTCACCAACCTCTTTTTTGAAAAGGCGTACTCCCCGTACCAAATCGACAGGGGCTGATAGCATCACTGCTTGAGAACCTTGGTCAATCTTGTCCTGACGTAGCACTTCAATTACATCTGCCCAGGCATCAGAAGCACCAACTTTGGCAATTTCAACGATCGCCAATTGCTTATTTTTCTGGGTAAAATCTGTCGTGCCAAACGCATAGATTGCGAAACGATAACCTGGACTGAGACCGTTTGCCATCCCCGCATTCAGCCGAACGTGCTTGACGACTTTCTTCGGTTCTGAGTCTGCCTCTGTTACCTCTGCCTCAATTACCTCAAGCACGTTGACGGCATATTGTAAAGATCCGCGCTCAACTCCGAAGACAAAGCGATCGCTCTCGCCCACGAGCATTGGCATCTGAGGAAACTTGCTTTGAATTTTCGCACTGACGCGATCGTGCAATGTTTTGTACGTCAATCCTGAAGGGCTACTGGTTAACGTATCGATCATCCAGTACGTCAGCGCCCCATGTCGATCCTTACCACTCACCGCATACTCGTAAGCATACTCGCTAGGACGACAGGCAGCTAGCAATACATAATCTCTAGGTTGAGGAAGCCACTGCCCGGGGGTAATACTTGCAGGAATTCCATCAGTCAGAGCCTGCCAGTTTTCGATCAGCTCTTGTCGCTGGGCAACCAAGCTTTCGGAGTCTCGCGGTGCTGTATCGGTTTCTCCGGGGCCTCGAATTGCAACATCGTCGCCTCTAGTTGCTTCTCCAGAGTGGCAGCTATCCAAGACAAGGGTGACAATCAACCCTTTGTCTGTCATCCGCTTCAACAGCATCGCCAATTCCACATCAAGTAGGTAACGACCTCCAGCCCCAATATCTGATGGCACAATACCTTCATCATATTGGTCATTCCCCTTCAATTCTGGATAAATAGTTGTCGTCCGTCCTCCATGTCCAGAATAGTGAATGTAAACCTGCTCTCCCGGCTGAGCTATTTCTGTAATGGCATGAAACTTTGCCACAATATTTTCATAAGTTGGTTCCGGGTCTTTGGTTGCGATCATTTCAGCGACTTCAGGATTGGGAGAAGTCAGCCTGAAAATCCGTTCGGATGGAATTTTAACCGTCTTTAAAAAGTAGTCTGCTACAAGATTGATGTCACGAACGCATCCTTTAAGATCCTTGTACAACTGATTCGGCTTATAGCAATCGATGCCAATTAATAAGGCATAAATATTCGATTTTTTCTCAGATAAACTTACCATTTCTCTTCATTACTCCGTGTGTCTTTATAATTTAAATAGTTGCCGAGCTACAGAGTTATAGAGCCGCAATTTCAAGCTTTTCAGAAAACTCTGCCCATTCAGCAACGTATCCTTCTGTTCAAAGTTGGGTTCATTCAATAGCGAACAGTTCAAGCCATTAGCTCGCGGGTTTTTGATCCGACAATGCCGTCTGGCTTCAACCCCTTCTTCTGCTGAAATTCCTTGACGGCTTTATCTGTTGCTGGCCCAAATTCACCATCAGCCCCAACTACAATCCCAGCCTTTTTCAAACCCTCCTGAAGCTTGAGTACATCCGAACCTTCCATTCGGGGCATCGCCAAGCGCAAGGTTCTGGGTTTGCCATCCCACGGCGCTTTAGAAAACCCTGGAGCAGGAGAACGATTAAGGGCATTCTCGGTTTGAGGACCAAAACCGCCATCCTCGCTAATCTTTGCATTAGGATTGTTCTGATTCCAAAGCTGCTGAAATGCGAGTATTGATTTGCTGCGAAGATCGATCGTGCCGCCACCTTGGTAATCGAAGTGAGGTGGATCGCCCGGTAATGGATTCCAGCCATACCGCATTAAATAAACTTCCCAGCCTGTTGCATCTTCAATGTCGATCGCTAACCCAGTTTGGTGGTTGCTGGCTCCCGGTGGAGCTACAGGATTAGAGTTGTTGAAGCGATCGTTGTATAGCAGCATTTGCTGAGCGATCGTGCGGTAGGCAGAGTTCACCTGCATAGTTTGACCTCGATCTTGAATCGCTCTCTGGAGTGCCTGTTTTGCAGGGGCTTGTACATAGGGAAAGGCTGCCTCCAGCAAGTCTACATTGAGGTCATCAAAACTCACAAAGGCATCTGGCACAATTAGTTGGAGTTGATATATCAACTGCTGAGATAAGCCATTGACCACCGCAGTCGAAGACATGGGTGCATCTTTGAGCAATCCGGGAAAACTGCCTTTAATTCCCAACATATCCCGTTCGACAAATTCTTCACAAGCCTCGACAATTACAGGTTGATTAAAGAGAAGATCGCTTGAGTCAGTCATGGTTTTTTCCTATGAGTTTGAATTTGGTTACACAATCGATGTTATAGTCCCAATTCTTTTCGTGTTTGGGCACCTACAACACCATCCGCCATTAGCCCTTTCTGCTGCTGAAACTGCCGCACTGCCTTGTCAGTATCATTGCCAAAGAATCCATCAGGTTCGAGATTAATTCCTGCTGTTTTCAAAGCTTCTTGCACTTGACGAACATCCTCACCTTGCATGAGAGGATCGGTGAGTTTCAAAGTGCGAGGTGCTTCTGAGATTGTTTCACCTGTTACTTCTTCGCCTGTTCCTTCATAGGTTAAGAATGACTGCCAGGGTTTTCCCAAAAACAGTGCTCGTTCAGCCAATCGTCGGCGTGTCAGCCCTAGCCAGGGTTCACCATTTACCTTATTCCAGCGAGGAAACTGATTAGCTGCTCCTTGATAATTTCCCTCGTTCAAAAGCCTCAGAAGAGTTGAATCTCCAAAACCTCCTGGCCCCACGTTGAAGCAGAAACAAACCAGTGCAGAAAACTGATTGTCATTGAGCTGAACTTCAACGGCATCCTCAACAAAGGATTCAAATTTTTCTAAATCTTTGCTCAGCAATTCTTCTGCTTGCGTTTGGCTAATCGTCAGTCCTGGAAAAACATCGTTGCCAGTGTGTCCATAACCAATTGTCCAAACTCCACCGCCGTCATCATAAGCAGTTAGCTTACATCCTTCAAACGTAGTTAGAAGCTTAAAGCCTTCTCCATTGATTGGCTTTGAACCTCTGCGTTCTGCCACATCAGGCGGTTGTTTTTCTGGAGGATTAATGTTGTATGTTTTAGCCACGCTGAACTTTAAAGCATCAATTAATGCTTTTACTTGCCCATTTGTCTCGGTGACTTTAACGGCTAGGTCGTCTTTTATTTCGTACACGCGACCATCGCCGAAGATTTCAAGCGTTCTTCTTGGCATTTGAGTTTTTCCTTCTTAAAACGTAGATTCGAGCGAAACACCCATCCTGAAGATCCAGATCGCCAAACTTTTGCCTGCCTCTGACAACGTGTGAAAAGAGTTTATCAATTCATACTTGTTATCCAAAGTCTTTGTTCGACCAGTGATTTCACTAATTACGTCTGTCCCAAAGTAAATTCCGGGATTTTCTCCAGCCGTTACAAAAATTTATTTTTGCCGATCGAGAGCGGTGTGCTGCTTGTTCTATTTAACGATCGCGATCGCCCAATTCCACCACTATCAAATTACACTTATGAGTCTTGGATGTAAGCTGTCACGCATTTAAATTGCATATTTAGGGCGGGCGAGACGCCCAACCCCTACTCCCCACAAGACTTAGATTGTTTGTTGACATTTTATTTAAATGCTGAACAGCTTATCAACTAACCAACGACCATAGTTGACACCCACATTCCGCACCAGCAACGGGTAGCGTACAGTACCCCGTGCGGATAGAAGTGAATCAGGAGAGACAATAGTTAGTAATAATATTCAATAATTTATATCAGTAAGCATAACGCTGTTGGAAATGGGGCCCGAAACAGCTCTTGATTCCACTCCCCGCCAACGGTTTTGACCCAATGAGTTAGAAGAGTAGGTTTGCGACTGTGGGAGTGGGGGCGTCAGCTTACTCGTGACGATGCGAGAAAGGCTTTAGTTTTGTGGAATTTAGCAGCAGGGCGGACAGTCACAGCCACCGCCCCTGCGGAAACCGGGTTTTGGTTGATTAATTAATCTTAGATTCAACGCTAGATTTTTCAGATGCCGCAGCTTCCTTTATCTCTGAAATCCCTTTCCGGCTGAAGATTTGGAAGTAGAGAGAAACAAAAAACTCTTTGACGGGAAAAATGATAAAAGTCAAAGGATTAATTGTCACGATGATATTGCGGGCATCAGCTTTAGCTTGTTTGACAACTTGCTGCGCTACCCAATCTGGAGACATAATGCCGATCGGGTTTAAGTTGCTTTTAAACGGCCCTAAAATCAGTTTGCGAACGATGCAGGGTGCATCTAGCCGGCGCAGGGTGACTAAATCTCCGAGGGCGCGCTTGCTGAGTTCGTACAGGGGACTGACAGCGGGAATTACTTCTGCTTCGGAAGTGTTGATCCAGACTTCTTTGCAAGCGATGTTTTCGTTAGTGCGGACTGTTAAGAAAAAGAGTTCCATCAGCCGCCACGCGGAAAAAGTGTTAATTTCGTAGGAGTTGGCGATCGCCTCTCCTGTTCTTTCTCCCTGTACGTTAATCCCGTGATTGATGACGAGAATATCGATTTTTTCTAACAATAGGGCTAAGTCTGCCTCTTGGCCAGCTTGCCAAGTTACGGTTTTTACAGGTAAACTTTCGCCGTCTAGATTCAAAGTAATTTCCTCATTTCCCGATGA
Source organism: Microcoleus sp. B6-A1 (assembly GCF_036705085.1). Taxonomy (NCBI): domain Bacteria; kingdom Bacillati; phylum Cyanobacteriota; class Cyanophyceae; order Oscillatoriales; family Microcoleaceae; genus Microcoleus; species Microcoleus sp. B6-A1. Next base: position 20,255 of record NZ_JAUBTU010000073.1, on the reverse strand, counting down.
GAGGGCGATCACTTTTGCACCAGCTTTGTGCAGGTGTTTGAGTAGCAAACGCCCTAAAGTTCCCGATGCACCGGTGACGGCTACAGTTTTGCCTTTGAGAGAAAGTGCTGTACCCATAAGTTTATCTATTAAGGTGAAAGTACCGCAATAGTAAGCATTTTGATTGTCGAAGTGATGTCGCCAGTGATAAGGTTTATTAACTAACCACTTGCCAGGGGGAGTAAGGAAGTCTCCCGGTTGGTGGGTGATGTCGGTTAATTCGTCTGCACCTTTGATGCCGCATCCGCGGGCGATCGCGCTCAACAAAAAGCCTAAAGTATAAATACAACCGGCTGCTGCACCCCAGTGATATTCCGGCAGCCCAAAATAAGCTACAACCCACAGCAACAAGCCTAAAACCATCATCGCCGCACCTTCGGGCACGTCGTGACGCCAGTGTGCTTGCTTGTAAATTGTCTCGCTGACGGGGGTCAAATTCGGGCGGAAAACGCGGTGATGCCAAGTGTGCAGCTTTTGCAGCGGTGCCCAATAATGGGACACGACGTGATAAAAGTCTCGTATTATTTCTGCCCAGCAGACAGAAGCTATTGCCACAGCGCCGACTATCCAGTAATTTACCATGCTCACATTAGTTTGAAATTTGAGATATTAGAGATTGTCTGTTTTGAAAGATAACTCAAAATGGCTTTTATTGCTAGTCTGGCAGTTGACTCAGGCGTTTTAAAATCAGCAAAACGCGGTACAATTCATTGCCGGGATTGGAAATAACAAATTCAGCCGATCGCGCATACTGGGGAGTTTCGCCTCTAACTAACTTGACAAAATTGAAGTTAGCACCTGTGGAAATCATTCCAAAAGTAGGAGTTTCTGGGTTCGGATATGCCAGCATATATGTCAGGAGTTGTGCGAGTGCTTCGTCTGTTGAAAACGAAAGTTGTTTGGATTCAATTACTGTCACCCACAAGTTTGCTTTCATAATTAGGATATCTATTCTGCCTTCGATGATTCTGCCTTCGTCTTCCTCTTGAATGGATATCGACTTTTCGGCTTTGACTTGAAAAGGAGACTCATACAGACCGGCAACAAACAAAATGGGGCTGATGATTGTTAGCTTGACTGCATTTTCCAATACAGGCGGGTTGTCTACCAAGTTGAAGTATATGTCTTGGACGCGATCGAGCAATTGTTTTTCTGAGTCTGTTACTTCGGGTAAGTTTTCTTGCCATTCTCGGAAAAATTCGCTGTTGCGAACTCGCTGCAAGCCGAAGTTATCGATTAGATAGCGGAGGTTGATATCTCTTAATTGTAGTTTTTGCATGATGATTAATAAAGGGGTTTATGGTTATTAATAAGTTTAGCATAATTGAATTTTTAACCGCAGATGAACGCAAATGAACGCCGATGAAATTCTGAGTAAGTTAATTTGGCCCAGATGTCTGTTCATTGGGATTTGCGAGCACAAGTCGCTGTAAATTATTTTATTTTGGGGCCAATATACCCAATGATTATCTTTCCGGGCCCTAATTCTGTGCAGAAATGGAGTCGCCAAACTTTGTATGTCATGCGGACGTGTAAACTGAAAATACGCTTTTTCCCGTCAAGACACTGAATATTTAGTTGCTCTCTAAACTCCTTAAGCCTTGACTCACTCTCTGGAGATGCCTTACTAGGAAGGTTATCCAAATTTAGCGCTCCGTCTGTCCAATTTTTGGATAATTCATCAAGCTCAAATAACTTTCTGACAACTTGTCGTAACATTTTCGGATCGACAAGGCTTTCTATCTGTTGGCGGACGCGATCGCAAAATTCCAGGCTGGAGAATAACTCAGCTCGACGGTTCCAAAGCTCCAAACCGTCAGCCACTCCTGTTTGCTGACGTTTCTGAATCCAATTAGCGTGTTCGAGAACGTGGTTTTTCTGACTAGCATGAAGAACCTCTACACTTTCTTTTATTAGCTCTCCATTCTCATCAATTTGTATCAAATCTAAGTTGATGCGACTAGCATTCCACAGCAATTCTGAATGCAGACTAATGACTAATGTTTCAAGGTAGTAAGCAACTTTAAAGCTTTCGGATTGAATACCCTGTAAACTCAACTCACAACCAGGGTCTTCAACTTTTATTTTAATCTCTATATCTGGAATATCAACGGATAAAGGGGTCTTAGTTGCAAGCGTTCTCAAAAAAGTCCGCTCGTCTTTATTAACTTCAGGATCGTTACGCCAACGAGAAAGAGGATAGCTTTCAGCAAGAATCATAGCATGAAAATCTGCTTGAATGCGAATTCCCTTCAGCCCACAGCCTTTAGCTGCAACCATCGTCCTAATCAATTCTGCCATCCATTGTCGTGCCGTAGAAATATCAGGAGCAAGAGTTCGTGCAGACAGTTCATTAAACACCATCTCCAAATCCATCGCTTATTCTCCTTCCACCGCAGGTTCCAACAAAATCTCCAAGCTGTTGTCCCACTCATCAAAAAAACCATCCGGCCATCGATCAATTCGTCCGTTGCGATCGATTTTTGGCGATATTACCTCAGTCACAGCTTGTCCTTCTTTATTTTGACGCTGGAAGTAATGCAACCGAACATCTTTCGGGTCAATTTTGCCCCCGTGAACCGCAAGGCGAATCCCGTTTAAAACATGATCGCTGTGAGTTTCTATCACAACTTGAACGCCACCGCTAGCCGCCAAAGCTAATAATTGACCCATTTTAACTTGTCCTTTCGGATGGAGATGCGCTTCAGGATTTTCAATTAAAATGATTGTACCAGGTGTTGATGCAAGTGCCGCTACAATAATCGGTAAAGTGTAGCTAATTCCAAATCCCACATTAGTTGCCCGGTAAGGATTGCTATCTCCATAGGAATATTGAAAACTCATCAAATCGACATCTGATTTGGCATCAATTTTGAGTCGCGTACCCGGACTCACTTCTCCCATCCACGCCTCAACTTGGTCGATTAAATCCATTGATTTTACTAAAGGTGCACCAGGTTGAGTCTTGGATTTTTTTACATTGGGATGGCTGAGACTACTATTAGGAATAGTCTCTCCCCCTTTAACAGAAAGGAAATGTGCAGTATATTCACCTTTGATACCGAGTTGACCGAGCTGTCGTACTTGGTAATCTGACATTTCATTAAATGGGCGCGGCCCAATCCGTTCTGCCTGAAGATAGTGAAACTTATTGCCAAAAAGATTTGATTTATACAATTCTGAGCTAACTGGTTCCGAGTCAATTTTCAACACGTCTACCTCTTTGTCATATTTGAAACGCCATCTCCCCTCGCTGTTGTTTTCCCAAACAATATTAAAACCAATAAAGTCTTCTTTTGCTCCCTCAAAAAGTGCATCCTGAGCAGTACCAATATTCACGAAATCCCCATTAAGCGCCAACCCTTTTTCTGGCAATAAGCCCTGTTGGTAAGATTGGCGCAGCAGCAAGAGCGATTGCATGACAGAAGATTTACCCGTGCTGTTTAAACCAGAAAATAAAGTGAGTTTTTTGAATTCCAATAACTGATTTGCAAAAGGTTTAAAGTTGACCAAGTGCAGCGAAGTAATCATGCCAGAACCTCCTGAATTATTTTTTCAATTATCCTAAATCTGTACTCGATTTTTTCCGTAGCCTGAGAGATAGAAGTCAGAAAATCTCGATCGCTATCTACATACTTTCTAAATTTTTCAATCAATTGCTCCTTGTGCTGCTTTAAGATATCAATTTGCTCGTCGCTAAGTAAACTGAGATTAACTGACCAAACTTCAAACAATGCTTTATTAATTGGAAAGATTCTTTTCTGGTTTTGAGATACTTTACGGAAGGCATTTTCTTCAAAGATTTCCCAGGCTGCAACCATAGCTTTTTTAAAATTCTTTTCAATGGCTTGTAATTCTGCTTCAGACATATTATTAACTTTATATAATGCTTTACTCAAAAATAAATTCCTTTTTTCACCTTGATAATCTTTATAAGATGTAAGCGTAAATGCTAAAAAACCGAGTATAAATTCCCGATCGTCCATCCGCATTTTACGCAAATTACTCAATTTGGTAACTTGCTGAAATTCATGAGATGTAGCAAGTTTAGCTAAAAACTTTGTTGCCTTACCTGGGTTTAGAGCATGGCGGAGCTCTTGGGGAGTCATGGGTAATCCCCCTGTATTGATGCGTTTAAAAATATTATATTTAACTTCAGGAGGCGTACCTTTTTCAATCAAATAAACTGTAACTTGAGTTTCTTGAATACGACGCTGGTATCTGCGTTCAATTTCATCATAAGTTTTACCTTCAAAATTGGTTAAGTATTCTAGTCCGCATAATCTAAGTGTTTTATCGTTCATAAATTGCTTTAGAGCAGAGAGCCGCTGCAATCCATCTACAACTAACCAATTATCTTCATCAGTTGCATCTATATAAAAAGCGGGTAATGGAATACGAATCAGGATCGACTCAATCAGTCTACTTTTAGCGTCATCTTTCCAGATGTTTGCATAGCGCTGAAAGTCGGGTGCTAAATCAAGAGCTTCCTCGTCGATTCTTCTTAGAAGTTGCTCGATAGTTGGTTCTCTGGTGAAAATATTAATTTCATCAGGATCGTATATCAATTTGTCTTTTTCATATGGTTCATCACCGTTATCTTCTTCTTGACTCAAATTTAAGTCATCAATTGAATCTTGGTTGGATAGTTGCTGTTCTAGTTCGGGCTGACTTACCATAGGGAATACTCCTTTGTGTTAACTTTTATTACAATCCGTCTTGTCCTAATAAAACTTGAATGATTATCCGCTCCTAACAGAAAGGAACATTTGAAAATATTATCGCACAAATCTCCTCTTGTAGAGACGCCACGAACCGCATCTCTACAAATAATCTCCTTACAATCGGCAAGTTTGCCGCGCCCTTTCATCCTCCGGTTCTTGCCACCCAAAAGCAAAATGACTTACCGCATTAATTTGCGGAGTCGCCGAGCGAATTGCCGCCATTTGAATCTCCAAAGACGGCCGATTTTTCAGAGGTTTTCCCCAATCTCCAGCAATGGCAGGAATGATTTTTGCTCCCGGAGGCGCTAAACTTACTGTCCGCTGCACTTGTGGGACAATGCAGCTTACATCCCCGCAATTTCCGTAAGACATGGCGTGGAATTCTACAGCAGCCGGAAAGCTGTCCCAAGGCTGCAATCTCGAATCATATCCCCCTTGATTTATCGCTTGATTTGCAGTGGGAAAAAACACCGCTCCTACAGGAATTCCCATCCTTTGAGCTGGCTGAATAGCTAGTCCAAAAAAATCTAAAATCCCTTGGACGGCGTGAGCAACGCTTAGTTTCCACAGGTCTTTTTGCAGAATGCCGGTATCGGGAAGCCGCAGTGTCGGTGTCGGTTTTGGTGTCGGAGTTGTAGGGTTTGGCTTGTTAGCGGCGGGAGTTGTTGAGGCCGATCTTGATGTGGCATTCTCCCTTTTAGAAGGTGGAGTTGCTACTGACATCACCTGCGGAATTCGACCCTGCCAAAGAGGTTCTCGCTCAGTTGGATACTGTTTGACTACTGCTTGAACGTCATTAGGATTGATAAATCCCTTAGTCAAATATCGCTGAATTAAATCTCGCCCTTGCTGATTGCTAGCCCGCTGCAAAAGAACTTGCTGCGATGCTGGGCCGTAAATCCACAAGTCTTGAACTTTGGTAGCAACTGAAGCGGGTCCGATGCCCCGTAGATAGCGAATGTAGTCGAACAACATTCCTTGGGGCTTGCGCTTGACTATTTGATTTACTAACAAAGTATAGTCTTGCCGTGCTTGTGGGTTGTACGGATCGATAAAGGCTTGATTGCCCGGAACTTCTCCGAAGTCCTCGTTAATTGCTGCGTATTCGCTTACTGTTAAACTTGTCTGATTTTTACCGTTGATAGCGAGGGTTTGCTGTCTGTCTGAACGCTGAGCATAGCTATACCCAAAGTTCATGGTAAATAACCAGGCGTATACTTTTAAACCTCGCTGTTTACCTTTGGCGATCGCCTTTTCTAACAAATCGTATTTCTCGTAACCGCGATTTCTCACAACAGAAGGCCAAACCGTAGGATTGTCGGCTGCTGGGAGCAGCACTTGACCATCGTAAAACACTTCGACATAGACTTGGTTATAGCCTTTATTCACAACTTTGTCTAATACTCGATCGAGTTCTCCGGGTCTGACATCGCAGGGATACAAACGCAGCCAAACTGCTTGGGTTTCGGGCCAAGTTTTTTTACGGCATTCTGCTATTTCCCGCGCGTGTTTGTTCAAAACAGCAAAATATGCTTGCTGAGATTCCCGTTTTCCCGACAGCGCGGCGCGACGCAAGTCTTCTTTTTGATTGACTTGTTCTGGGGATAATTGGCAATAGGCTGATGTTTGGGCAAAAGCTGGTTGATTTCCGATAAACGGCCACACAAGTTGGCTGATGAAGCTACTGGTTAAAACAGCAGTTACCGCACTTAAAAAGCGTCGCTGGTGTTGAAAATTCGCGATGCGAGTTGGTGCAATTTTCATGGGAGAATTGAATGGGGTTTTCTGGTTTAAATTGGGTGGCGATCGCATTTTTGCGATCGCGCTCAACAAGCAGCTACAAATTTTCTACTTTTTTCCGTTGACTTAGTTATGGCACAAGTCGATCGCACAATGCAAATTCTATCTGGCGGCTATTTAAATTCAATAAGGGCGATCGGGTAAGATAAGACTCGGCGATTAAACCGTTTTGCAGTATTTTTTCACTAAATTCTGCTGAAAAAAGCGCCTGGTATAGTGGGCGCTAAAAGCAGTTGATATTTCTACTAAAAATTGTTAACACTCAAATATCAAGGATGAAAGATGAATTAGTGAAATTTATCCTTGATCCTAAATTTTGAGATTAAGCTCCTCTGTTAAGAGCAGCTTCAATCTGCTGAAATTCTGACTCAAGACGCTTTTTCAGTTTTTCAGGAACCGGACGGTTTGGATAGGAACTGTAATGTCCTGCCAAAGAGTTTAATGCCGTCCGCATTGTCGTGAAAGATGCCAGCTTGGTAAGAGCGGGATCGCGGCGGTAGGCAGCAAAAAAATCGTTGATGCTGGTGCGAGCAGCGGCTTGAGCGGCGGCTTTTTCGGGCGCGCCCTCTGGCAAAGTGAGCGCGGTTCTCAAGCTCTTCACTAATGCTAATGTGTCTTGGCCATAATCTCCACTCAGAGTGGCCGGAACATTAGTACAGCCCGCTACGCCGATGACAACAACTAATACCAGGGCTAACAGACGGGAAATGTAATGCTTCATAAGGTTTAAAAAAATGGAAGCGAAAGCTGCAATCAAAATTAACCTTTATCCTATCTCGAATTGAGGTAATAATGCCAATTTTTCAAAATCTTTGCATTGATACCATGAAACAGAAAATTTGTCAATCTAAAATCTAAAATCTAAAATCTAAAATCGATTGATTTGTCCCGCAACGACGGAGAGAATTTGGGTTTGTCGCAGCCACTGAGCATCAAAAGCGCCTAGGTGAGTTGTAGTAATCAGAGTTTGAAATCGTTCTTGAATTGTTTCTAAAAGCTGATTTTGGCGGCTCAGATCGAGTTCTGCAAGTACGTCGTCGAGCAACAGTAAAGGCGCTTCGCCGACGACTTCTTCAATAAGCTGCAGTTCGGCTAATTTTAATGCTAATACCAGAGTTCGCTGCTGACCTTGGGATGCGTATTGACGAGCTGGGGTATTGTTAATTGTAAATGTAATGTCGTCGCGGTGGGGGCCGACTAAAGTGGTTCCTTGAAACTGTTCTGCGATCGCCCTTTTTTGAATTTTCTCTAAAAATGCTTGCCGCACTCCTTCGAGATTATCTTTAGCGATAAATTCTGAACTTACTTCAATATTAGCATCGTATTTCACATCTAAAACTTCTGCTGAACCGCTAATTGAACCGTGCCAATTTCGAGCTAAAGGCATCAAACGCTCCAAAATTCGATCGCGCCTGCGGATGACGCGAGCGCCCGCTGTCGCCAACTGCGCGTCCCACAAAGCTAATTCTGAACGGGGAATTGGGAATTGGGAATTGGGAATTGGGAATTGGGCATCGGGCATTGGGAATTCTGCGATATTTTGGTCTTCGGGAGTTTCAGATCCGATAAATCGCATTTTGTCAAAACTGTCGGAAAATTCAGCTTTCCTGATTTCTTTAGAACGTTTCAACAGAGCGTTTCTCTGGCGCAAAATTTGGTTGTACTGCTGCAAAATGTGAGCGTAAATCGGTTCTAACTGGATGACAAGGCGATCGATCCAATTGCGCCTTCCTTCGGGCCCGCCCCGCACTAAGTCCAAATCCAAACAAGAAAATTGCACTACATTTAAGACGCTCAAAAAGTCTAAATGGCGGCGCAGCGGTTCACCGTTGAGCTTCAGTGTCCGACGCGCCGCAGAGCGAAGAGTTAAAGCTAAGTCGATCGCTCCGGTTTGACGTTCGAGTGTAGCATCAATTTGCCCGATCGGCTTTGAGTCGAGTATTAAATCGCGATCACGTCCTACCCGGTGGCTTTTTAATGTAGAAAGCAACTCTACCGCTTCTAACAAGTTAGATTTTCCTTGAGCGTTATTTCCTACTAAAATGGTTTTGGGAGCGTCAAACGCTACCTTTTGATCGAAATAGTTCCGAAACTGCCGTAGGTGAAGCGTTTTCAAATACATAATATTAGTAAATGGTAATTATTGGTAATTGGTAATAGAGTCATCGTGGGGTACACAATCGAGCGCCCTTTACCCGTTGACAATTGCGAGCCTTTTTTGCAATTGCAAGTTTCGCGGAGCGTGGCGCTTGCAATGACATTATAACGAAGTAATAAATGTTTAATTGTGGACTAATATCTTTAGTCTTCATAGCGATGACTTTCGCTGTGAGCCAGGGGTTTTCCACCCTGGCGAATGTTGAGAATAGTGCTAATCAGGCGAGGGCTATAGCTAATAAGGAAACATCCAGTATGCGTTAGCCCTTAACACTATTTTCGAGATTTGTAAAAGCGCACAAACAGTTTTTCCATTTCAATCCAGACAAACATCAGGGCGCTGAAACCGAAGCAAACCATCAATTCAAAAGGCGACAAATAGTGAGTGCCGAAAAATGCTCTCAGTGGCGGAACGTAAATCAGCATTAATTGCAAAGCAGTAGTAACAATCACAGCTCCCCAAACAAAAATATTAGTCAAGGGATTTAACTCGATAGTTAGCTGAGTGTTAGACCGAATTGCGATCGCGTGACCCATTTGTGCCAAACAAAGAGTTGTAAACACCATTGTTTTCCAAGCTTCGGGATCTCCAACATGGTTAGGGTTGGTGGTATATCCATAAGCCCACGACATCATCGCGATCGTCAAAATTGCAAAAATAATCCCGATGCGAATCATGTAAGAACCCAAACCCCGCGCAAAAATACTTTCTCGCGGACTGAAAGGAGGCTTTTTCATCACGTTCGGTTCCCCCGGTTCCACAGCCAAGGCCAAAGCGGGAACGCCGTCTGTTACTAAGTTCATCCACAAAATTTGCAGAGGCGTCAGCGGCACTCCTCCCAAACCGATTAAAGGTGCGGCCGCAATTGTCAAAACTTCGCCGATGTTGCTGCCCAAAATGTATTTAATAAAGCGGCGAATATTGCTATAAACCACTCGCCCTTCTTCAGCGGCGGCGACAATAGTGGCGAAGTTGTCGTCGAGGAGCACCATATCGCTAGCTTCTTTGCTGACATCGGTGCCGGTAATCCCCATGGCGATGCCGATATCGGCTTGTTTCAAGGCGGGGGCGTCGTTAACGCCGTCGCCGGTCATTGCGACAAATTTGCCCCAACTTTGCAAAGCTTGGACAATCCGCAATTTGTGTTCGGGGGAAACGCGGGCGTAAACGCTAACCTGTTCGACTTGCTGTTTGAGTTCTTCTTGGCTGAGCTTTTCTAATTCTTGACCGGTGAGAACTCGATCGCCCTCTGTTGCAATACCTAAATCGTAGGCGATGGCTTTTGCTGTCAACTGGTGGTCTCCTGTAATCATCACCACCCGAATGCCTGCATCGCGGCACTTCACCACTGCTTCCCGCACTTCCGGGCGCGGGGCGTCGAGCATACTGACGAGTCCCAGCCAAATCATGTCTTGTTCGCTGGTTTCCTCAGAACCTTCGGGCGGCAGGTTTTCCCAGATTTTGTACGCAAACCCGAGGACTCGCAAACCGCCGCTTGCCATGTTGTTGTTTTCGACGAGGATGCGATCGCGCATTTCCTGGGTTAAAGGTTGTACTCGATCGCCGACTATAATGCCTTTGCAGCGCTCCAAAGTCAACTCTGGAGAACCTTTGGTCAGCATCAAATAATTCGGCTGCTGTCCTTTTTCTGCGGGAAATCCCGAATGTCCCGATCTGCCGGGCACTTCGCAAATCACGCTCATCCGCTTGCGTTCGGAAGAAAAAGGAAATTCCGCCGTCCGTGGTAGCAATTGAGACTGTTTTTCCTTATAAATGCCTGCTTTTCCGGCTACACAAAGCAGAGCTCCTTCTGTGGGGTCGCCTAAAATCTGCCATTCTTGTTTTTCTTGTTGCAATACTGCGTCGTTGCAAACTGCACAGGCAATTAATAAAGATTCGAGTTCTGGATATTCCTCTAAATTATTAATTTTGGCCGATGTCAGGCGATCGGTAAAATCTCCGATCGGTGCATAGCCGTCGCCTGCCACGGCGACAGTGCAGTCGCCCGTAGACACTAGCTGAACAACCATTTTATTTTGAGTCAGAGTACCTGTTTTGTCAGAACAAATGGTAGTAACTGATCCCAAAGTTTCTACTGCAGGCAGTTTGCGAATCAGGGCGTTTCGCTTCACCATCCGCCTAGTTCCGAGTGCTAGAGTGACTGTCACGACTGCTGCAAGTCCTTCGGGAACCACAGCCACAGCCATGCTGAGAGAAACTTCTAACAACTCTTCAAACCTGCTCGTATCGAAACCGATGCCGCCGTTTTGGAAGGTAATCATGCCGCCGATGACGACAATTAGGACTAAGGCTAAGGCACCGGAGACTAGAACATTTCCCAACTGGCTCATCCGCTGTTGCAGGGGAGTCGGTTCGGTTTCTACTGACTGAAGCATGGTGGCAATTTTGCCCAGTTCAGTTTTCATTCCGGTGTTGGTGACGATCGCTTTTGCTCGTCCCTGAACAACTTCTGTCCCTTGAAAAATCAGGTTGAGTCGATCGCCCAAGGAAGCATCTTCGGGAAGTTCTAGATCGGCTTGCTTGGTGACTGCTAGGGCTTCCCCTGTCAAAGCAGATTCTCTGACTTGCAGATTTGATGTTTCGATCAAGCGTGCGTCTGCTGCTATTTTTACCCCAGCCTCCAACAGCATCACGTCTCCGGGTACGAGTTCCTTGGCTGCTATTTCCGAAGTTTTGCCGTCGCGCAGGACTCTGACTAGGGGGGAAGCGAGGTTTTTGAGTGCTGCGAGGGCTTTTTCAGCACTTTGCTCTTGGAAATAGCCGAGAATGCCGTTGAGTATGACGATCGCAAAAATGGCGATCGCATCTTTGGGAAAAGTATTCGATCGAAAGTCCAAAAAACCCGAAATCACGGCCACACCCATCAGCATTAACAACATGATGTTGGTGAACTGATCGACAAAAATCGACCACGGACTGCGACCTCCTGTTTCTTCGAGTTCGTTGGGGCCGTATTGCTGCAAGCGTTCTGACACCTGTTGGCTGCTCAAGCCAGCGTCTTTGTTGCTGCTTAGCTGCTGGAGAGTTTGGTCAATTGCTACGGTGTGCCAAGAAGAGGGAGAATTTGAAGACATAAATTACGATCGAGCATGGGGCAATTAGGGGACTGCGGCCGGGCAGATACAGCCGATGGATGTGGCTGATTACAGTGAGAGACTTTTAAGTTTTGAGTTCTGAATCAAAAACTGTTTAACTTGGGACTGGTTTGGGGCCGTTCGATGCCGGGGAAGCAAAAAGCTTTTAACTTCAATGCGTCTGGCGGCTCGATCGCGCCCTTTGTAGACCTATCGCTGTTTTCGTATAGTAAACGAATTCTTGTAAACTCTTAGAAGATAGCGGTAGACATTGGTAGTATGTAATAGGATAGGCTACCGTTTAAAACCAGCGCCGAAGCATCGGACTAAGCGAAAAAGTTTCGTAGTAAGCGTAACGGCTCAGCCCCCAAAAACGTAACGCATTGAATAGCGCTTTCAATATTTTGTTGAAAGCTTTGAGAGATACCTCCCTATTAGGGATCGCTAAAAGCGATGCCCGATCTGCCATACACAGTATATCGAGGCGCAATCCTGGATTTACCGGGTTAAATGTATCTGATAGCACCTATCCACCTTACTACTAAAAATTAGCAATTTCTTCGGCTTTTACCCAATGCCCAACGGCTGAGTTTAGTCTTCAAATGTTGATATTTCCGGCAAAAGCTGAGGCTCTGGCGAGGGGCTTCACAATCTTGGGGATTTTTCCCACACCGAATTTTGCAGGCCTCCTGACATTGGGCAGAATTTTTGCTTTTTTCCCTATTCCCCCAGCCTTCTATTACCAAAACTTTAATTTACTTAACACTTCTTAACAATCCCGCTTTTCCACAGAAAGCTAACAAAGGCGATCGGCCCACGGGACGGTTTGGGGGGGTTCTACCCCCAAAGCAGGGCGATCGAAGCAAACTCTTCGTTTATGAGTACCCTCGCGCATCTACCCTAGGAAGGAGATTTGCCCGCACTTGCACCCCAAATATTTACCTTCTTAGAGAGATAAGTTTCTGTAATAATTTGTAATAAACAAACGCAGGCGAGCATTGTATAAAGATTATCAGAGGGTTGAAACGACAGGCCAAAGTTAACAAAAACCCTGATTGACAAGGTTTGTCGCATCTCATAAAAGGTGTAAAATTTTCTAAGGTTTCTTAAACCTCCGTTGCAATGTAACAATAGTGCAGGTAGCGGAAAGGGAGAGATCGATGGGACCAGCAGATTAGCTGGCATCAAATTTCAACCCTTGCAGGCACTCGTAGCCTGAACAAATTTAACTTAACGGTTTTATACCGCAACCAAACTCAATTAACTCAAATAGGAGAGTTCTTTCATGTTTGACGCATTTACAAAAGTGGTTTCCCAATCAGACGCTCGCGGCGAATTTCTAGCTCCGGGTCAACTAGATGCTCTCAGCAGCATGGTTTCCGACGCTAACAAGCGGATTGATGCAGTAAACCGCATCACCGGCAACGCATCCAGCATCGTAGCCAATGCAGCTCGCACCCTGTTCGCCGAACAGCCTCAACTGATCGCTCCTGGTGGCAATGCGTACACCAACCGCCGCATGGCAGCTTGCTTGCGCGATATGGAAATCATCTTGCGCTACGTCACCTATGCAACATTTGCAGGCGACGCCAGCGTTTTGGACGACCGCTGCTTGAACGGTCTGCGTGAAACATACCAAGCTCTGGGAGTTCCCGGTGGCTCAGTTGCAGCCGGCGTGCAAAAAATGAAGGAAGCAGCAATCGCGATCGCTAACGACCCCAACGGCGTTACCCGTGGTGATTGCAGCTCGCTGATGTCTGAAATCGGCAGCTACTTCGACCGCGCTGCCAATGCAGTCGGCTAAAAATAGCCAAGCGAACCTTTCTTGTAAAGAAGCGAGCATCGCATTTTTGCAAACAATCATTTTTGTACAAAAACAACACAACATTAGGGAGAAACCAGAACAATGAAAACCCCTTTGACTGAAGCAGTAACCGCAGCCGATTCTCAAGGCCGTTTCCTGAGCAGCACTGAACTGCAAGTCGCCTTCGGACGTTTCCGCCAAGCAGCAGCAGGTTTGGAAGCAGCCAAGGCTTTGACCGCCAACTCTCAGCGCTTGATCGACGGTGCAGCTCAAGCTGTGTACAACAAATTCCCGTACACACAACAAATGCAAGGCCCTAACTACGCTTCTACCCCAACCGGTAAAGCCAAGTGCGCTCGCGACATCGGCTACTACCTCCGCATGGTCACCTACTGCTTAGTTGCAGGCGGCACCGGTCCGATGGACGAGTACCTGATTGCAGGTGTTGACGAAATCAACCGGACATTTGAATTGTCTCCTAGCTGGTACGTTGAAGCTCTCAAGTACATCAAAGCCAACCACGGTCTGAGTGGCGACGCTGCAACTGAAGCAACTTCCTACATCGACTACGCAATCAACGCTCTGAGCTAGATTTGCGTGATGCCCGGAATTGTAAGCTGCTGTTAGCTTAAGTGTTAGCGGTTGTTTAGAATTCCGGGCATCTGCGATCTAAGCCTAGTTTTGCAAATACTTTTTTAAGCAGTTTTCAGTTTTTAAAGCAAAAAAGGGAGAAGCGAAGATGGCGGGATTAGGTGCAGCAGAACGGTTGGGAATAAAAGCATTTGAAGAAGCGGGACGAGTAGAACTTCGCCCCCACTGGACGCAAGACGATGCGAAAGCAGTAATTCGCGCGGCTTACAGCCAAGTTTTCGGGAACGAGTATTTAATGTCGAGCGAACGACTTACCAGTGCTGAATCTCTGCTGCTGCAAGGGCAGATTTCAGTGAAAGATTTTGTGCGGTCAATTGCACATTCCGAAACTTATCGGAAAAAGTTTTTTTATCCGAACTCGCAAACGCGCTTAATCGAGCTTAATTATAAGCATTTGTTGGGCCGCGCTCCTTACGACGAGTCGGAAATTGCTTTCCACGTTGATTTGTACAATGCAGAAGGCTACGAAGCTGAAATCAATTCTTACATTGACTCAGTTGAGTATGAAGAAAATTTTGGCGAAAGTATAGTGCCTTACTATCGCGGTTTCGCGACCCAAAGAGGTCAAAAAACCGTCGGTTTTAACCGGATGTTTCAATTGTACCGGGGTTTTGCTTCTAGCGATCGCGCCCAAAACCAAACCCAAGCCCGGCTGACTTGGGAAGTAGCGAGAAATATGGCTTCGCCGATATACACGGCCTCCACCGGAAAAGCCCTGGGCGGGACTTCCGGGGGTTCTCGCGACCAACTCTACCGAGTCACCGCAATGCAAGGTTCGGCTAAGTTTTCGCCCCAAGTGCGGCGGACAACTACCGAATATCTCGTGCCTTACGAGCAACTTTCGAGCCGCTTGCAGCAAATCAACAAACGTGGCGGCAAAGTGGTAAGTATTACCACAGCTTAAAGTTTGTGTATTGACGTTTTTTTGAAACGTCTTTAGCAAATTAGGACTAAGGATAAAAAATTCTTCAATTTTATGTGTATAGGTAAGGTGTGCAGTGCACACCCTACTTTGAGGCATATTATCCTTAGTCCTAAAAATTTCAAGTGCAACCAAGCATTAAACTTTTGTCATTAATAATTTAGGAGAAAATCTGGTGGCGATTACAACAGCAGCGTCCAGACTAGGAACATCCGCATTGAGCGATGCGCCGAAGGTAGAACTGCGCCCGAACTACAGCAAAGACGACGTTGAAACTGTGATTCGTGCGGTTTACCGTCAGGTGCTGGGCAACGACTATTTAATGAAATCCGACCGACTTACAAGTTCCGAGTCTTTGCTGCGGGACGGCAGTTTGACGGTACGAGAATTTGTACGCGCTGTAGCTAAGTCAGAACTGTACAAAACCAAGTTTTTCTACAACAGCTTCCAAACTCGGACGATCGAACTAAACTACAAACACTTGCTCGGTCGCGCTCCCTACGACGAATCTGAAGTAGTTGAGCATTTAGATTTGTACCAAACACAAGGCTACGACGCTGATATTGATTCTTACATTGATTCAGTAGAGTATCAAGAAAACTTCGGCGAAAGTATCGTACCTTACTACCGCGGCTTTAACACCCAGCGTGGTCAAAAAACCGTCGGTTTTACCCGGATGTTCCGGTTGTATCGCGGCTATGCAAACAGCGATACATCTCAACTAGAAGGCAATAACTCTCGCTTAGCTGTCGAACTCGGCACTAACAGCGCTACGGCTGTAGTTGGGCCTTCTGGCGGTAACGAAGGTTGGGCATATCGGCCTTCTGCCAGAAACGTAACTCCCAGCAGCACTTTCGGCGGCGCTGCTGCTTACGGCAAAGAAGGGCGGCTGGTGCGCGTGGAAGTTTCGGGAATTCGCACGGGCGGCTATCCCAGCGTGCGCCGCAGCAGCAAGGCTTTCATCGTACCTGTTGAGGAGTTGTCCTCGCAAATGCAGAAATTTCAACGCATGGGCGCGAAAATCGCCAGCATTACTCCAATTTAGTTAGTTGGCAGTTGGCAGTTGGCAGTTACTAGCTTTTAGTCAACAGTCAACAGTCAACAGTCAACAGTCAACAGTCAGAATTACCAATTACCAAGAAGCTTATGTTGGGTCAAATTGTAGCTGGAAAAAGTGGCAATACAGCTTCGGCTAGTCGCTGCTTTCGGTATGAAGTTGTGGGCTTGCGCCAAAGCGATGAAACAGATAATGTGGATTATTCGATTCGATCGAGCGCGAGTACATTTATCACTGTGCCTTACAATCGGATGAATCAAGAAATGCAGCGGATTACTCGCATGGGCGGGAAAATTGTCAGCATTCATCCTTTAAACGCGGGTGCAGAATCATCCCATGACTCATCCCATGAATCATCCCACGATCACCAATAGTTTGGTTGCAGGGGCGATGAAAATCGCTCCGACACAAGCTAGAAGGGGCGATGAAAATCGCTCCTAGACAAACTTTCGTCCACTCCAAGCGGACTAAGAGTTAATGTAACCCGCCCCGGCGGGTTTTGTCTGTTTAGTAGCGATTTTAATCGGCCAGTTTCCCTAACCCTTGCAGGTTTTTTCTGGATAGCAGCCATTTCAAGAGCCGAATAACTAATAACTAATAACTAATAACTAATGACTATGAATTATTACGAATCCGACTCACCGCCGGCGGGTGTAGCTGAGGGCGAGTCTTTAACTGTTGAACAGGCGATCGCAAATTTGCACTCCCAAGATTACAGTCTCCGGTATTATGCTGCTTGGTGGGTGGGCAGATTTCGAGTCAAGGAACCGGCAGCTATTGCAGCTTTAATTGCCGCATTGGAAGAAGAGTCAGAACAAACAAAAATCGGCGACTATTCCCTATTACGAAATGCGGCGCGGGCTCTGGGTAAATTGGGCGACAAACAAGCCTTACCTGCTTTGATTCGCTGTTTGGAATGCGCTGATTATTACGTGCGGGAAGCAGCCGCTCAAGCTCTAGAAATGCTGGGCTATCGCGATTCTATTGAGCCCCTAATGAAGCTATTGGATGGGGGCGTAGCTGTGGCTGTGCGAGTGCCAGGAAAATCGCACCTCGTGCAACCTTACGACTCGGTAATTGAAGCTTTGGGAACCCTGCAAGCGACAGAAGCAATACCCCTAATTTCACCTTTTTTAGAACATTCTGTGGAGCGGGTGCAGTACGCTGCGGCGCGGGCGATGTATCAGCTAACTGGTGAGCGGGTTTACGGAGAGCGGTTGGTAAGTGCTTTGAA
This sequence comes from Microcoleus sp. B6-A1, assembly GCF_036705085.1. Classification (NCBI taxonomy): domain Bacteria; kingdom Bacillati; phylum Cyanobacteriota; class Cyanophyceae; order Oscillatoriales; family Microcoleaceae; genus Microcoleus; species Microcoleus sp. B6-A1. The sequence continues at coordinate 2,771 of NZ_JAUBTU010000073.1, read as the reverse complement.
TGGGGCTAATTTGCAGTTGAGGCGATCGGCTTTGATGGACTTGGGGGCGATCGGCTATTTGCCGGGAGCGCAAGCTATTTCTGAAACTTTAGCAGAAAATAGCCTGAAATTGATTGCGCTCAAAGGAGTTTTGGAGCATCACCTCAATCAACAAGAATCTCTATCTTTATCAGATGAGGCTATCCGCGTTATGGATTTAATGGATAGTTTACTGTGAAAAAAATTAGTTCACAACTGAAATAGGATTGCTGTAGAGATTCTCAATTGTCTGCCCTACATTCAGGAGACAGCACATTTCAGGAGACAGCGCCGTGCTGTTGGCCTACCGCATATCTGTATTTCATGGAGTTGAGAACTATTTGATCGGTTTGATCCGCGTGAATCTATGACCGATTATTTGATGGAATGAGGGAGGGGGCTTTAGGTACTAATTATTATAAATTTCAGTGAAAATACTGAGGTTTGTAGCTGTAGTTGGTGAAACCGAACTGTTAAAATAATATTACCATCTGGATGAGTTTTCAGTTAAAAAAGTTTGGGTTTTGACTGCGGGCGATCGCGGAATGCTGGGAGATGGTTGTGTAGCGGCTAGAAGTATAAATCGGGGGATTCACCATGAGCAACGACGCTTTTGAAGTCCAGGTGCAACATTTTGCAGCGCTGAAGTCCAAGTATCAAGCAACAAAATATGAAGATTCATCTCCCTCTAGTCTTCTGTATCTCATTCTGCGAAAAGCTGATTTAGAATTGGAAATTACTAAATTTGAGTGGATTTGGTTACAAGAGCATGAGCTTTTGGAAACAAGAAAAGCTATCGAGCAAGAGCCACAACGTAAGAAGGAAGAACCCAAAAAACTCGATGCTAAATTTTCTCAACTCAAGTCTAAGTTTAAAGTAACCAGAGGGGTACCCATGTCCAGTGCTTTGTATCCTATCCTTTGGAAACTTGAATCAGAAAATCAGCTAACTAACTTAGAAGTTAAATATCTCCAACAAGTACACGGGCTTACTGAAACAGTTGCTATCGTTGAAGATATGGCGCGATTTGCTGCACTAAAGGCTAAGTACCGAGCCACAAAACATCAAGACTCATTGCCTGAAAGTCATCTCTATCAAATTTTGAATAAACTAGAAGCTGAAAAACCGTTAAATGATTCAGAGGTTAAATGGCTGAAGAAACAAGAACTATTTGACACCCTGGGAATTCTTCAAGAAAAAGAAGCTGTAAGAGAAGCTGAGTTTGCCCAACTCAAGGATAAGTACAAAGCTAGTGAATACCCAGAAACATCTGTATCAAGTCCGTTGTATCCCATCCTGAAAAATCTTGAGGCAGATAAGCAGTTGAGCGAGTCAGAACTTAACTGGCTGGAAGAGCATCAACTTAGCGAAACGCTTAGCATTGTTTTGGAGATGGAACAAACACGGCACTTTGCTGAACTGAAAGTTAAGTATAAAGCTACTACTTATGAGGATTCATCCCTCTCTAGCCATCTGTATAAAGTTCTCAAAAAAATTGATTTAGAAAATCCGCTAGGTGAGCCGGATATTAACTTTCTGAAAAAGCGTAAACTAACTGAGACAATTACTCTGGCGCTTGACAAATATGCTGCTAGTCTCAAGTCCAAAATTCAAGCGGGAGAGCAGTTGAGTGAGGCTGATTTGGATTGGGTGAAACAGAATGGACGTGATGATGTAATTACTTTTGCTATTGAAAACTATGTTGCTAGTCTGAAATCCAAAATTCAAGCGGGAGAGCAGTTGAGTGAGGCTGATTTGGATTGGGTGAAACAGAATGGACGTGATGATGTAATTACTTTTGCTATTGAAAACTATGTTGCTAGTCTGAAATCCAAAATCCAATCGGGAGAGCATTTAAGTGAGGCTGATATTGATTGGGTGAAACAGAATGGACGTGAGGATGTAATTACTTTTGCCCAAGAAAAGGAATTTGCTGCTCTCAAGGTCAAGTATCGGATTATAGATCGTGATTTCCCTTTCGATCCGTTTTACGCAATCATGGTCAAATTGGAGAAAGAAGAGCGTCTAGATCCTGTGTTAGTTGTTCAGTTAATACAACAGAAACTTTTAGCTAGTCATGGAAGGATTGCTATTGCCTACCACAGGCTTGAAGCGCGTTTCTATGAGGAGGAATATGAGCGCACTGGAAATAAATGGAACTTGCCCAACGCCAGCAGTCATTGGCGCAAGGCAGATGAACCGGAAAGTGCATTGCAGGTGACAGAAAATCTGGACTTCGACCAAATCAAAGAAAATAAGCTCAAGTCCGCTTTGCTAACAACGAGGGGCGGTGCTTTCCGAGATATTGATAAATTAGATGATGCACAAAAGTGCGCGCTCAAAGCTATTGAGTATCAGCCTCAGAGTCATCATCCTTACACTTTGATGGGAGCTATTTGTTTTGAGCGGAGTCAATTTTCAGAGGGTGAGCGTTGGTTTAACGAGGCAATTAAACGCGGTGCTGAATCAGAAGATATAGATTCCGAACTCAAGCAGGTTGTCAAAAATGCTAAGGATGAGAAGCGTCGGGAAGTTGTGGAATATCTGCTGCAAAAAAATCCGCAGCGCTATGCTTGGGCTAAGTCTTATCGGAAGCGCCAAGGCGGTGAGGATGCACAGCGCAAGAATTCCTAGCGCGGGTATCGAGTCGAGTTTTTTGCGGATTCGACTCTTTAACTAAGGATCGCGAATTAAATAACTTACAATTTTAATTGTTATTGTGGGATGGGCGTCCCGCCCGTCCAAAAAGGACG